>CAYSKC010000122.1:0-3702 GCA_964431615.1 uncultured Candidatus Saccharibacteria bacterium | reverse complement strand
CGATACTTATCAATACCAAGGGGGAAATCATAAAAGAAATAAGAGGATATGAGGTTGGGAACTATTTGAATGGAAAGGCAATTATAAGACAAGGAAATAACTACGGATTTATAGATAAAACTGGCAATATAATTGCCGAACCTATTTATGAATTTGCATATAATTTTGGATCTCCGCACGGACCAATGTGGTTTTCGGAACAAGAAGAATTTGATTTCTAATCTACATCAAAGTTAAAAGTGATATATCTAGTTTCTCAATATCTCTAACTATTTCCACAATTGACTCGCCTCTTCTGCAGTATCCGTAATCTATTTTTCAATTCTTAATTCGAATATAATCCATTGATACCTCTTATTTAAAAAAAATGTTTTGGACAGTATTTTGGGGGGTCGTATGTGCTTTTTTGTTTATTTCGATTGGCATACCAATAATCTTTGGGATATTGGGTACAGGATTTTCGATCGCTGATTCGGCCATTCAATCATCCAAGGATGTAAGGAATAAATCTCCACAAAGTCGCAATGGGCCAATGATGCCAGATAAACTAATACTTGATTTACCCGAATCCCCAAAATATTCAGCAGATTTAAACGATGGGGAATTGGACAATTTCAGAAGAAGTAAATACAAAGTATTAGTAATAGACAATGATAAAGATTTTCGAGAGGTCACAAAGGAGATCTTTAAAGAACATAATATTTATGTAGTTGAGGCAATAAATGGTATCGATGGATTGAAGAAGCTCGAAGAGAGAGCATATGATGTTGTCCTCCTAGATATTGTCATGCCCTATCTTGATGGAATAAATTTGTTAAAAGAGGTACAGAAACAACCTGAAAAATATAACACCCCATACTTCATTGTGATTAGTAATTTCCCCTATGAAGAAATAAGTAATAAAACGCAAGGTGCAGATAGCGGGATTATCTTACCAAAAGATATTGCAATAGACCGACTTCTCCAAATAGTCATTGGGGCTTCAACTGAGAGAATTGGTCCAGCAATTTCAGAAGACAAAATCAGCGAGATTTCGTCTTCCAAATTCTCAATGCTTTTTGTTGCATCTGAAAAAGGAATGGCGGATTACTATCTCCAAAACTTAAATGGAGAAGTCGCCAATGTCAGAGCCATCAGTGGGTATGATGGACTGGAAAAAATGAAGCAAATGGAATTTGATGTCGTTGTTACAGATTTAATTATGGCTTATATGGATGGATTAGAAATGTTGAAGAAAACAAATGAACACCCTGAAATATATCACAACCCCAAAATAATATTTCTTACGGGAATAAGTCCAAAAAGTCTTGCGTATGATAAAGCGATTGAATCAGGAGCTAAAGACTATCTTTACAGATATGAAATGGATAATGAACAATTCGCAAAGTATATTAAAAACTGGTTAGATACTAATGTTTAGCGAGGTAAAATTTCTAACCAACTCCCACCATTGACCCCAGAAATTTTGTTATAAATCAAAAAAATCTCATGATACAATTGAGTCAAAATAATCAGCATCTCAATGATAAATAAATTTGCTACTCGTTTGAACTCATTTAAGACCTTACCTAGGTTGTTTGCTAATAAAAATCTTTCAATAGAGGATCTAATAAAAAGAGCATCACAGGTTGAAGGTTTAACTCATATAGATCTAAATTTTCCAGATCATACAACAATAAAAAATCCGACCTTATTGAGAGAATTACTAAAAAGTTATGATCTAGAGTTGAACGGATATGCTATTAGATTCTACTCAGACAATGATTTTTTAAATGGTGCTTATACAAATCTAGACAATAATATCAGGAAAAAAGCGATAGACTTAACTCTCAGGGCAATAGATGAATTAGTTCAGGTTGGAGGAAAATTATTAACAATTTGGCCAGGACCAGAAGGTTTTGATTATCCTTTTCAAATTGACTATTCTAGGGCTCTTGATTATTTGTCTGATGCAATTAGCCAGGTATCAGAGTACAATCCTGAAATACAGATAGCAATTGAGTACAAGCCTAATGATCCAAGATCATATAATCTTCTACCAAATGTGGCTAGTACTTTAAATTTCGTAAAACAAATCAACAAGTCTAACTTGGGAATTACAATAGATTATTGCCATCAACTAATGGCAGGTGAATATCCTGCGTTTGCCCTTGAAAGTGTGATAAAAGAAAAGAAGTTATTTGGACTTCATTTAAATGATGGGTTTGGTTTTAGAGATGATGGATTGATGATTGGGACTTCATCGTTAATTCAGACACTGGAGTTTTTTTATGTACTTTCAAAATATAATTATAATGGAATAATTTATTTTGATACTTTCCCTTTGTACATTGACCCAGTTAAGGAATGTGAACTTAATATTACAACTGCAAAAAAACTATATGGTATTGTTACTAAAAGTGATTTCAAAAATACAGTAAAGAAACTTCAAGAATCTGGCGAAGTCTCAGATTTGATTGGGTTAATACATAAATATTTATTAAAATAAGAATTATTTATTATTATTAAAAATTAACTATGAACAAAACTTCTGACTTTAAAACCACTATCGTAAATGGATATAATTCTCAAAAAGACACTATTTATTTGGGGTCAGGAGTGTATGATGGGCTTGCAGATAAAGAAATCAGGGTACAAATTCCTATGAGTACTTTGAATAGACATGGGCTAATAACTGGGGCAACTGGTACAGGCAAAACCAAAACATTGCAACATATCTGCGAAATGTTATCCGAAAAAAGTGTTCCTGTTATGATAATGGATATCAAAGGGGATGTTTCAGGTTTGACACAAAAGGGAGATACAAGCCCACAAATAGAGAAGAGACTTCAAAATATGCAATTTGAGTGGGAACCCAATTCATATCCAGTTGAATTTCTATCAATTTCAGATGAAGACGGTGTTCGTATGCGAGCAACCGTGAGTGAATTCGGCCCAATACTTTTCTCCAAAATTTTTGAACTGAACGAGACACAACAAAGTGTGATATCTGTTATTTTTAAATATGCAGACGATAAAAGGTTGCCATTGGTGGATTTGAAAGATATCAAAAAACTTATTCAATATATTTCAAATGAAGGAAAAGATGAGTTTGTAAGTGAGTATGGATCGGTTAGCACTGCATCAACTGGACTTATAATCAGAAAAATAATTGAGATAGAAGATCAGGGTGCCAATATTTTCTTTGGTGAGAAATCATTTGATGTAGAGGATTTGATGAAGATTGATGAGAGAGGATATGGATATATAAATATCTTGCGACTTGCAACACTTCAGGCACAACCAAAGATGTTTTCTACATTTATGCTATCGTTGCTAGCTGAAGTATTTCAAAAATTTCCTGAAGTAGGAGATATAGACCAACCAAAACTTGTTTTGGTAATCGATGAGGCCCATCTGATATTCAAAGAAGCTTCAAAATCATTACTTTCACAGTTAGAAACCGTCATCAAGCTAATAAGATCCAAAGGAGTTGGTATTTTTTTCTGTACACAATCCCCTTCAGATATTCCAAAGGATATTTTGGGGCAATTAGGTTTGAAAATTCAGCATGCTTTGAGGGCATTTACAGCTCAAGATAGAAAGGCGATTGCTTTGATTTCAGAAAATTTTCCAATCACAAAATTTTATAACACTGAAGAGTTAATTACCTCGTTGGGTATAGGTGAAGCGCTTGTCACTGCATTAAATGAAAAAGGAGAG
>CAYSKC010000121.1:0-3713 GCA_964431615.1 uncultured Candidatus Saccharibacteria bacterium | reverse complement strand
TTCTGAAGCATAGCGACCGGTTATTATAATTTCTGTTTCTACTTTCTTTTTCTGTACCATAAATAAAAATTTAAAAATTGAAATATTTTTTGATTTACACTCTTATCTGGAATTGTTTATTATCCACCTCAGACAACTCGTCGTGGCCGTTTTATTAAGTTTTTGTGAAAATAACCATGGATGCATCTTGGTAGAGAATTATGAACACATTTAGTTCCAACCTCTCAAACTTTCATTAACTGTTCTCACCATCCATCTGACTATTGGAATAATTTTTGCATAGTTCATTCTAGACGAACCAATTACACCAAGATATCCATTCTCACCTTTGTACATAGAAAGTTTCCCGAACACCATAGCAACACAAGCCATATCTTCCAATCCAATGTCTTCTTCCCCGACAAGTATTTTCACATCATCTCTAGCTGTCCCCATTTGCCCACCAAATCTCGAAAATACACTTGTCAAAGAATCAGTATTTTCCAATAACTTCAATACTCGTTTAAAAACACCTAAGTCATGAAACTCTGGTATATCAATCAATTCAGCAACACCTGAGTAGTACACCCTATCTCGAAATAAAGCTACACCGATAGAACCAGTTATCTCTGCCAACTTAGAAACGGATTTTCGAAAAAGATCTCCTGGATCAAATCTATTTGTATATACAACTTCTCTCATTACAACTTCGTTTTCAACACCGAGATTCTCCATATCATCAAGAATGTTTTGAATAAACAATTTATAACCAAGTGGGGTGGGAACTCTACCAGAAGATGCGTGAGCTTTCTCTACAAGTCCAAGTTTTGAGAGCCTTGCCATTTCGTTTCGAACCGTCGCAGGACTGACACCGAGTTCATACTTTTCAGGAAGATTAAGAGATCCGACAGCCTCTGCCGTATCCATAAATTCTTGAATAATTGCTCGAAGCAAAGCAACTTGTCTATCGGTTAAATCAATTTCCACAGTATAATCGGCCTAATAGATATATCATACAAAACGTATCTTAACTCATATGAAATATATCATTAGCAATTATGTGAGTCAAGTGCTAATATTCAAAAAAATAATTATTGGTTGTTGAACAGTTTGTCAAATAAAGATCATTTGATGCAAAATCTTCTAGAGTTGACATTGCATGATTTCTATTCCATCCACTATCCCAATATTCACTCTCCTGATAACCATATGCTAGAGGAAAATAACTAGAACCTCCAATTTTGATCTCACCATTTTCCAAATAAACCGACAAATAATCGGATATACAGTTAGTTGTACTATATGCATCTATCTCATTTTGAATAATTTGGTACGTAATTCTTATACTCCCTACGTAGGGGTATTGGGAATCCCAATCAATGAATTCTGATACCTCAACTACGGGATTTCCATATATCTCAATTCTTCCATCAAAATCTGACATTTCATCAACAATAGAAGTATATCTTTCCATCCATAATTCTTCTTCGATCCCCTCATAATCACCTTTTTCGATCAATTGAACGTATTTTTCTGACAATGACCTAAAATCATTTTTTAGTTTATTGCTACACTGAGCCAAATAAACCTCAGACGATTTCCCCTTCAAAAGCTCATCCATTTTTTTTATGACCCTAGTTCTTGATGCATTGTATTCATGCCATGTATAGTTTCTTGTCAACTGATCATATTCACTTGCAAATTGACATAAAAAATATGATTCCTCGCCACTATTCAAATAATGATCCAGATAGTCCTCCCATGCATCACTACTCAAACTCATCAAGTAATTCTGATCCAAATAATGCTCACCATCTGATGCTCTAACTTGGTTTCTATAAGCAACTTGTTTTTCTGGAGAAATTAAAGTCAATAAAGTTATAAATACTAGAAAAAGTGTGAAGGAATAAGCACTAAAACTTCTAAAAATTGGCCTATAAAGTACAGAAGGAACAAGATATAAAAATAGTAAAAATTCAAATATCATAAACACAAATGGAAAAAACCTCAAAAGCGTATGTCCATAAGCATCAAAATAAAGATTCAATCGGAAAAGGGCAGAGGTTAGTATTACTAGAGTATTTATAAGTAGAAGAATCAGGTTTATTTTTGAAAAAGCCATAACAGGTATACCGTGTTTCTTGCCCCACCTAATGACAATATAAAGAACCACTCCTATGATAAAAGTAACAAACTGAAGTTCCCCAAATCCCCGTCTTGCATACTCCGAGTACGTAAGCCCCAAATCCATAAAATTTCCAGAGGCAAAGAATAAGTATTTGATTTGGATAAACACAAAAACCAAAAACAAAAGATTGATACCACCCAAAATAACATTCATAATTATCAAATCCAGCCCTTTTTCTTTTTGTTCATACATAAAATCTTTAAGCTGAAACTTGAGTTTTGCAATGATATAACCAATACCCGTGAAAACAGTTCCAACCACAAGTAGAAACCAGATAAAGATATCCCAGATATTTTCCAAATGCAAAACCTCTCGAATAAAATAGTTTATTTGATCTATTATCCAGTTTACAAATACCGAAAATGCTTCGTCAGCATTCATCAAAAGAGCAGTTAGAATGCAAATAAGAGGGACAGTGAGCAAAAATCCAATCATCAGTTTCAATGAGGTTGGTTTGAACAATTTGTGAGTCTTGATCTTGAAAACTCCTTTCAAAAAATCAACCAGTCCTGCAAAAGGCGACAACATTTGCTGAAAATAAAGGAAAAACGAATTCAAATAAGAAAATCTATTCAGTGTTTCAGGATACAACGACAAAAAAGAAAGAAATGGGAGACTCCCAAGAATCACCAAAGATGATATTACGTTCATAGATAAAGAATTATTTGCAACAATCCCTACTCCCATCAAAAAGAATGGAATAAAAAGAAGATCCCATTTTGAGACGTAGAATTTTCCTCTTATGAAAAACTTCGAAATCTGGGTAATAAAAATAAGGGTTGATAAAAATACAAAAACATTCAATCCAAAACCTTGTTTCCAAAAAAGTACAAAAAACAAAGTCCCCAGAAAAAAACCAGAAAAGATTATCCAAACAGACTTCAACCGAAGAGAAACAGCACTATCTTCCATTATTTATGAATAATAATTAATTATTGTTCTATATATCTAATGACGATTTTATATCACTTTTTGTTACACCATGGTTACGTTTTTTGTCTTATATGGAATAATTTTCATTTTATTCCAAAATCTAGGATGTCTAATTCCATTGTCTTCAAGCTGGACAAGAAGATCCTCATACAAATAATTTCTCCCATCGGTATGCACTTCTTTCCAATTTTGCCTCTCAATAGATTTATTTGGGTCTTCAATTTCCACTTCTCCATATTTCACACCATTTGCTTCACCATAAAACCTATGGGCATGCACATACTTGAAAGATTGGATCAATTCTTTTTCATTTACAGTTACTTCAACTATCATAGCAACATGATGAGCGTTTTTGAGAGGACCTTTTGCACGTATCAAATCTCCAGGACGGATTTCATTTATTGGGACATTCGTACAGTTTGAGGCGGAAGTCAGGGTATTTGCACCGATATTTTCTATTGGTCGTAACAAACGTCTAAGTCTTCCCCACAATGAATTATCAGAATAAAAGAGTAACCTTGATAGAGACACCCCTGACTTCCGCCTCAAATAACTATCCAAAACATTTGCTACAAAACCAGAACACTCAATTCCGATTCTTTCTCTGATCATA
>CAYSKC010000120.1:0-3753 GCA_964431615.1 uncultured Candidatus Saccharibacteria bacterium | reverse complement strand
AGGCATACTCGACAATTGAATCTGCTATCGAATATACAAGTTCAACCAACTGGATTCTGATTGGATTGATTGGAATAGGAGGTGTTGGTATACTAACGTTCGGGTCATTTGGAGCAGGGGCCTTGATTTTCGGAAGGAAAAGCAAGTAAAAAAAATAATACTAAGTAAAGAAATAGGGGAGATAACTCCTCTATTTTTTTATAATTTATAGAAAAAGCCATTTAATTATTGATTCTTTCTGGCTGATATAATGATTCTAATGGATAAACAATTATTTGATATTTCAAAAAAAAAAGTAGAAGTTCATAAAAACTGTAAGTACGTTTTAGTCTGGGTTGGAAAAGGCAATGAAAAATTAGATTTAAATACAGAATTTATTCACAGAATTCCGTCGATTAGATCACAAATATCTATCAAATCAGTCTTATATGACCGATCAATTTTTAAATTTTCTGGAAAAAATGTAATTGAAAAAGGAGCTTTTGATGTAGATACCTATATGAAGATTGATATATTATTTATGTCGAAAGATGCAAAGGCAAATATTTCACCCAGTATGGAAATTAAAGAAGATAATGTTAAGGCTGGTCATGGGGCTACAATCGGAAAATTGGATGAAAATGAAGTTATCTATCTCATGTCAAGAGGTTTGACGAGAAAAAGTGCAGAAAATGAGATAGTAAAAGGTTTCTTGGGAGAAACCCAGAAACTGAATTTTAACAAAAAATATTTATTAGAATTTATCTAGATGAAAAGTCATTTCCCGATATTTGATAGAAGAAAGAATTTGGTTTATTTGGATAATGCAGCTACAACTCAAAAACCTCAAGAGGTGATTGACAGAATTGTAGAATATTATGAAAGAGAGAACTCAAATGTTCATAGAGGAATTTATGCTTTAAGCGAATGTGCAACAGATGAATTTGAAAGAGCTAGAGAGACTGTTGCATATTTTATTAATGCAAAATCAAAAGAGATTGTGTTTTCAGGAGGAGCAACAGATTCAATCAATATGGTTGCTTATTCTTGGATATGGTTAAACGTAAAAAAAGGGGATACTATTGTGTCAACCCAAATGGAACATCATTCAAATTTCATTCCATGGCAACAAGCATGTAAATATAAAGATGGTGTTAATTTTGAGATTGTAAAGGTCGGGGATGACTACAGATTAGATCTATCAGATTTGGAAGAAAAGCTAAAAGAATTCAAACCAAAACTATTGGCGCTAACACACGCATCAAATCTTCTTGGGACAATTAATCCAGTCAAAAAAATAATTGAAATAAAAAACAAAATCTCTCCGAACACTCGAGTACTAGTTGATGGTGCACAGGCTGTAGGTCATTTTCCCGTTGATGTACAGGATTTGGGATGTGATTTTTATGCATTTTCTGGACATAAAATGTATGGACCTATGGGTATTGGTGTTTTGTGGGCAAAAGAAGAGATGCTTAGAAATGAAATGTCTCCATTTAGATATGGGGGAGGGATGATTAGAGATGTTGAAGAAAAAGATGGTATTTGGGCAGATATCCCCGAGAAAATGGAGGGAGGCACCCCAAATGTCGTAGGGGCATCAGGTTTAGGGGAAGCCTGTAAATTTATTTTGAGAATAGGTTGGGATAATATCCTAGAGCATGAGAGGGATTTGACTGCATATACGATTGAACAGCTGAATGGACTTGAAAAAGTCAAAATTATGGGACCGAATAATCTTGAGGATAGGTTGGGAGTAATATCATTTATAATCCCTGGTATTCATCCACATGACATTTCAGAAATAGTAGATAAAGAGAAAGTTGCAATTCGGGCGGGACATCATTGTGCACAAATGCTCACCAAAAAAGTTCTAAAAGTCCCTGCAACGGCGAGAATTAGTCTTGCAATGTACAATGATAAGAGTGATATTGACAAACTCATTGTTGGACTCAAGAAAGCAATGGATTTGTTCAAGATATAGAATTGGTATTTTACGATTTACAATTTACGAATTGAGATTTAGGAATATATTTGATTAAGATAAAAAATGGAGAATGATGAATTTGTGACAAATAATTCTTATTCGACAGAAGCTAAGACAGAGCTTGTTAGACTATTTTTACAATCAAATGGGATTAAATGTCTACTTTTAAATACAGATATGGTTCGTTATTCATGGACATTATCAAATGCTATAGGTGGAGTTGCACTACAGGTATTGGATTCTCAATATAAAGAAGTTTCTGTTTTATTAGACAAATATCATAATGAACATAAGACCCAAAGACTAGAAAACTTGGTTATTTGGGACGATCAAGAGAAATGTCCTTATTGCAAAAGTATAGAAGTGTCAGAAGGATATTACAAATTAGGACATGTAATAATATCTGCGATGTTTTTATTCATACCACTCCTGTTTCTGAAGAAAGGGTATCGTTGTTATAAATGTGAAAAAGTATGGCTTTATAAAAAACCGATAATTCGTAAATCATAAATATAAATCTTTTTATTCATGGATATATATAGAGAACAAATTATCGATCATTACAAAAACCCACGAAACAGTGGGGAACTTCCTGACTTTACTCACGAGGCGGAACTAAAAAATTTGAGTTGTGGTGACGAAATAAAGGTTCAAGTAAAGATCGGCGAACAGAGAACAGAGAGCAGAGAAGGAATATCAAAATCTTTTTACCGCTTACCGATCAGCGATATCCGCTTTTCAGGACGCGGTTGTGCGATATGTATTGCAGCCACTTCGTTGATGAGTGAGGAGGTGAAAGGAAAGAGGGTTGATGAGGTACAAAAAATGACCATAGAAGATATTGAAGAATTGTTGGGAACGGAACTTTCCCCCTCAAGAAAAAAATGCGCTCATTTGGGGCTGTTGACACTTCAAAAAGCTCTATCAAATTAAACTCATCATAAATTTCATGCTTGTATCAATAAGTAAATTTTTAATTTGTCATTTGTGCTTTGACAATTTTAAGACGTACTAGTATAATGATACATTATGAAAATCAAAACTATAAAACAAAAAACTAAAAAGGATGCTACTTTTATATCTGTATTTATTTACATTTTCTCTCTTTTTGTCCCTTTTTTCCTTCTTTCGAATTGGGGTTGAACCCCTACAAACAAATTCCAAATAACAAATTCCAAATTAGATTACACAATAATTTGTGTATGAAAAGTTAAATTTAATTATCAAATAGATTATTATGAAAAATATCGGTCAATTTAATCAGTTCGGAGGTATTTATCTTCCAAAAGAGTTAGAGATAGTAATGAATCAACTTTCCGTTACTTATGATGAGTTGAAGAAGAGAAAAACGTTTCAGGATGAACTTAAGAAGCTTTATAAAGATTATGCAAATAGGCCAAGTCCTCTCTATTATGCAGAGAATTTATCCAAAGAATTAGGTTTTAAGGTGTATCTTAAAAGAGAAGACTTAAATCACACCGGAGCGCATAAAATTAACAACGTAATTGGTCAGGGATTAGTTGCAAAGTATATGGGTAAGAAGAAATTGATTGCAGAAACTGGAGCAGGACAACATGGTGTGGCTACTGCAACAATTGCAGCCTATTTGGGGATGGAGTGTGATGTCTATATGGGGCAAAGAGATATTAGGGCACAAAAACCTAATGTGTACAGAATGAAAATATTGGGCGCTAACGTCATCCCTGTCACAAAAGGACAGAGCACATTGAAAGATGCTGTTGATGTTGCCTTAAAAAATTTTGTGAAAGAGATTGATAGTGCATATT
>CAYSKC010000119.1:0-3816 GCA_964431615.1 uncultured Candidatus Saccharibacteria bacterium | reverse complement strand
TATTTTAGGCTTGGATATATTTGTTTACCAAGACATCTTTTTGTTGAAACTGGTTACATTTATCATTTATTTATTTTTTGGATGGCAACTTGTCAAAAGTGCCTACAATGATCAAAAACGTCGTGAAGAACTTACAGTCAAAAACACTCAACTGTCAATCAAAAACCGTGAGCTAGATACCATCTTCAAAATCACAAACCAAATCGTCACTACCTTAGACACTCACGAAGTTGCACAAAGAGCTGTTGAAAACGTTACCAAAGAAATGGATTTGATAGGTGCAATCATTTCTGAATTCTATGATAAAGGCAGAAAATCAAGAATTCTTTCAATGACAAGTAGTCCAATAAAAAAAGCATGTGAGTCAATATATCAAGCAAAAAATTACAAAGTGAATATTGAAGGTAAAAATAAAATTGATACAAATATCAATTTTGAGCATAACCATTTCGGAATTTCAGATACCTTATATGAAGCCTTGCCAGTATTGGGAGAAAAAGAAGTGGTAGATGAGATCCAAAAACAAATCGGAGTTATCCAGATAATCAATGTCCCAATTATTTCTAGAAACAAAACAATTGGTTTAGTTTCATTTTTTCTAAATGACAAACAAGTCAAAAGAGTGAACGCTTCAGAAACTGAATATGATCTGATGCAGACCTTTGCTTCACAAATTGGTATTGCGATGGAGAATGCAAAACTCTTTGACCAGTATATCCAACTTACCAAAATCCTAGAAGAAAAGAATGTAGAACTTGAGGCATACGCAGAGAAAGAAAAAGATATCTTGGACATCATGGGTCACGAACTTCGAACACCTATCACTATCGTGAGAAACTCACTACTAATGATCGAGAATCAGATGTTGCTTCAAAATCCCGATATGCAAAAAGTGAAATCATACCTTGAAATGGCACTTAAATCCGCAAGACGTGAAATAAACATTATTGAAACAATGCTCGCCTCTACAAAAGTTGAAGGAGGGAAAATTGTACTTCATAGAAGTGAAGTCAATCCATATGAAATAATAGATGAGGCATTGACTGGACAGAACGAAAAGATTAAATCAAAAAATTTGGAATTGGTTATCAATACTCCAGAGGGTCTTCCAAACATCTATGCAGATCGAGCTAGAGTACAAGAAGTCATTGATAATTTTTTGAGTAATGCTGTCAAATACACAGAAAAAGGCACTGTCCGAATAGATGTCTCCAAACACAACGAATTTCTTAAATTTGATATAAGTGATACTGGATATGGAATACCAGAGAATTTGTTGGAAAAACTTGGTACAAAATTTTTTCGAGTCAGTCAGCACATCAAAAATGACAAAAATTCGCGATTATATAACGTTGTAAGACCTGGCGGAACTGGTCTTGGACTCTATGTTACCTTCAATCTAATAAAGCTACATGGAGGCGAGGTAAATATAAAAAGTATAGAACATAAAGGTTCAACATTTTCCTTTACTATCCCCGTATATTCAGGACAAAAAATTGAAGAGGAAGTTGAGAAATCAAAGGATCTACTCGAAGAATATAGACAAAAGAAAATGGGGGAAAGGGTAAGTGACCAATAAGAATATCAATCCAGATTGATTGAAATTGACGAAAAAAAAAATCAATTGTTATTTCAGATAAATTTCTGTTCCAAGAATAAAATCTCTTGGACTGAATTCTGCCTCAATATCTTTGTTCTCACTCAATATTCTTTGATATTGTCGGATTTTTGAGGACATCTCATCCAACTGATTTACGATTTTTGCTTCAAGAGTCATTGGAACAACTGGACTTCCAAATTCTAGAATGCCGTGATGTGAAAGAATTATATGCTCTATTTTTAGTTTCTTGAGCATTGGGAAAGTATCTTTTACAATTTTGTTAAAAAAATTGTATCCCTGTACTACATGTCCCAATAGCTTGCCTTCTCTTGTTTTTTCTGTCGAAATCCCATTTGTTTCCATCTCAAACAATTTACCAATATCGTGAAATATGATTCCAATTTTGACTAACGATTTATTTGCTTCAGGATAGAAAGACAATAATGCATCACAACATGTCAACATCTCTAGTACATGCTCCAGAAGACCATGGCGGAACGCATGATGAATAGATTTTGCTGCTGGGTGAGTTTTAAATTTGTTGGAAATATCGAGGTCTTGAAAAAGCAACGAAAGGAGTTCGTGTATATCTGGATCTTCAATATTTTTGATATGTTCTTGAAGCTCACTCCACATTTTCTCAGGATCTTTGTCCGAAATTTTTAAAAAGTCAGCAATATCATAGGTTTCTTTCACGCCGATAGACAGAATATTTACTTGAATACTTCCCTTGTATTCTTCACATCTCCCATAAATACTAATTATTTTTCCAACTTCAAAAACATCAAAATCAATATTTTGGATATTATCATTCCAAACATTCCCAAAAACAGATCCTGTTTTGTCACCAAGTTCGATTCGATAATATTCACTTCCATTCTTTGCAGTATTTTTCTTGAAATCAAGAAGTGCAAATGGTTCGCCTTGTAGTTCAATATTTTTTTTTAGATCCTTTACAAACAATTTTGTCATGATTTAAATCTAATAAATTGAGATGATTATATATTCAAAACAGAAAAAATTCTTTGTATTCTGATACAAATTAACCAAGTATTTTCAACTCAATTTCTCCAATGAGTTTTCTTCCATCTTCTAGTTTTTTGGCTGGAAAGCCAAATGAAGTTATACCGAATTTCATCAATTTTTCCACAAAAATTGGACTTGAGTTGAGAGAAGTCGAGTATGAGATAACTGATACTTTGTTATTAATCGCTTCCTTGCACAGTGATTTGAAAGCATCCCAAAACAATTCCTTGTTTAGCACACTTTCCAAATCAGCTGTTTTGCCAAATAAAGCACCAAGAATTTTATCCAAATCCAAAAAAATTTTATCTACAGATTCAGACAAATAATCTTTTGCTCTCATAAAAAGAGGTATTTCATCGACAAACATATTTATCTCAAATGTTGACGATCTTCTGAGACCAACTGTCGTGACGAGGGTTTTCAAATCTTTCAATTGTCTTTCTGTTTCGATGTTTCGAAGCATGACAGATAGTTTTCTATATCCATGTACATTTCGGACATCCTTAAGAGCATCTATTTCGGACATAAATATTTTTGAATTTGCAATGTGCAAACTGTTCCCTTGATCGGAAATTCCCAGATACTTTTGCCCCTCTTCCAAGTTCAAGATGCTCGGAGAATACATTACTTTTTTTGATAAATCCTGTGTCACAAATGACATAAGTTCATCTATTGCATACTCACGAAAAGAAGTCTCAGAGGATTTCGTATCTATTACTTGATCAAAACCCTTCACAAGTTTTTCTCCAAAAATACCAAAGATCCCATCAAACAAGTTTGAATCTAACTCATATTTTGGAAATTTTTCAGCATTTAACCAAATTTCCGAAGTAATGGAATTCCTTTGTTTTTGGGGAGAATATTTAATACTTTTTAAAACACCGTATTGTTTTGCGATATTATCTGTTTTTTTTGAAATACCGACTTTTTCAGGATCACTCGAAATTTCTCCAGACAATTCCTCAATTTCCTTTTCTATTTCATGAACATATTCATCCAAATCTTCAGTTTTATCTTCCTGAATATTATTTAAAACTTTTTCACTTTTGTTCAAAACCTTTTGTTCAACAGTACTTTTTGTAGAATTATCAGCCAAAACTCTAAGTCCAGTTATGTTTATTCTTCCCATGTCAATAGCCCAGTCCAACTCAATATTTTGACTGGGTAAAATTTTTGATACTTCTTCTGTA
>CAYSKC010000118.1:0-3819 GCA_964431615.1 uncultured Candidatus Saccharibacteria bacterium | reverse complement strand
CTTCGATTCAAATGTTATGGCAAATAAAAATTTTGAATTGAAAATACTAGAACTAGAAAAAATTTATCGACAATCAGAGGATTCTTTTATAGATATTTTGAATGCGATTCGAAACAATTCGGCTGATGAAAGACATCTAGAAAAACTTAACAGTAAAATAGATAGTACTTTTGAAAGTTCTGATTTTGTGACTTTGACACCCACCAATGCTTCGGCTGATAAGATTAATAATTCTGAACTTGCGAAACTTGAGGGAAAAGCTACCACTTATGTGGCTGATATCCATGGAGAATTTAAAAACAGTCACTTTCCAACCGAAGAAAGACTGATACTCAAAAAAGGGGCCAAAGTCATGTTTCTTAATAATGATTCATCGGGTAGATGGGTAAACGGAACAATGGGAAAGGTTGTAAATATTTCAAAGAAGGATATTTCAGTACAGATAACTGATGGTAACGTCTTTTCTGTTGAACCTTACAAATGGGAAGTAAAGAAATATTTATATGATGAAAATACTCGAAAGCTCAGACAAGAATCAGTTGGGACTTTTTTGCAGATGCCTTTAAAACTTGCTTGGGCTTTGACTATTCATAAAAGTCAAGGAAAGACATTCGATAAAGTGATACTAGATATTGGACGTGGTGTGTTTGCACATGGACAGACCTATGTGGCTTTGAGCAGATGTAGAAGTTTTGATGGTTTAATACTTAAAAAAGAGATAAAAAAACAGCATCTATGGGTGGATTATAAGGTTGTTGCGTTCATGACAAGCTTTCAGTATCAAATTTCCGAAAAAAATATGCCAATTGCTGACAAAGAAAGAATTCTTATTGATGCCTGCAAAGAGGGTAGAGAGGTTGAAATTATTTACCTGAAGGCACAAGATGTCAAATCAAAAAGGAAGATTCGGGTATTGGGTGTCGGAGAGGAAATATATCAAGGAAAAACCTTTCTGGGTGTAAGAGCTTTTTGCGAATTACGTAAGGAAGAAAGAGTTTTTCGAATAGACAGGATATTAGAAATATTTGAATAATTTATGAATACATTTGATGTATGAATTAATACAAATTTCAAAAATTAATGACTTTATCTTTTGTCCTTATTCTCTTTATTTTCATTCAATTTATGAAAATTTCAAACAAGATATATATCATGAGGTATCCCAAAAGAGGGGTAAAATTCGACATGAAAATATCGAAAATTCACAATATTCAACCTCAAAGAATTTTCTTCAGGGATTGTCTGTGTATTCAGAAAAATATAAACTTATAGGCAAAATTGATATTTATGACAAAAAAAATAAATCTCTGATTGAGAGAAAATATAAAGTTAAGCAAATTTTTGACGGTTATAAATATCAGCTTTATGCAGAAATGTTTTGTATGCAAGAAATGGGGTATGAGGTTGACAAATTATTTATACATTCTTTATCCGACAATAAACGCTATGAAATTTCATTACCAAATGAAACCGAAGTTCAAAAGTTTAAATATGTACTAGAACAAATATGGAAATTTGATTTTGATGAAACAAAAAAGGTTGTATCTCCGCTAAAATGTAAAAATTGTATTTATAGACAGCTTTGTGAGTATAACGATGCTGACGTTACCTGATTTTGAACAAAAAAAGATAGTATTTATATCAAGTCGGGGAGATTTGCCAAATGATTTGAAATTTGGAAATTCCAATATACGGCTTTATCGTGATGACAAGTTTATCGATCAAATTTCGTGTTATCAAGTAATATCTTTATTTATTCTTGGGTCAACCACTATTACCAGTTCTTTGATAAAAAATGCAAACGAATTTGGTATTTCGATTTTTTTGTTGAACGATTCTCTTTTTCCTTATGCAGAAATAAATTCTAAAGCGGAGGGTAATACTAGAATTAGAGAAATCCAGTATAAATCAGATGAAAAAAGTGACTTCGAAATTGCCAAGAAGATTGTATTGAACAAAATATTTAATCAGGGAGTATTACAAAAGAAAAAAGAAGAAGACAAGAAAAAACAAGTGAGTGAATGTATTCAAAAAGCCCTGAATATCAAAAGTCTTTTGGGTTATGAAGGAAATTTTGCAAAAGAGTATTTCGCTGAGGTTTTTTCTAAGATTGGATGGTATAGGAGGGCACCCAGAACAAAAGAAGATATCCCAAATTTGCTTTTGGACATTGGTTACACCTATCTCTTAAATTATGTGGATTCGATACTAAGGCTGTTTGGTTTCGATACTTATAGAGGTTTTTATCATCAGTTGTTTTTTCAACGCAAATCCTTGAGTTGTGATGTAATGGAGCCAATGAGGCCAATTGTAGATAAACAATTGGTAAAATCTTACAATCTAAAACAAATAAATGAGAAAGATTTTAATTTTAAAAATGGCTCATTCTCCCTTAAATATGCTCAATCGAGAAAGTATTCTGGAATTTTCTTTGATTTGATTATGGATTATCGTGTAGAAATATATAGTTATGTTCTTGGTTTTTATCGATTTTTATTAAATCCAGAAAAATATAGATTTCCTGTTTTTCAACTAAAATGTACATAGTCTGTTACGATTTTGTAGATAACAAAAAAAGAGCCAAGTTTTCAAAATTCTTGAAGAAATTTGGGCACAAAGTTCAATATTCGGTCTATTCAATTAAGAATAGTCAGAAAATATTGGACAATATAATTACCGAAATTGAAGAGAAATATAAAAAAAGCTTTGATACAACCGATCACATTCTGATATTTTATGTTTGCGAGGGTTGTCAAAAAAAAATTGTAAGATATGGAAGCGCGGTGCATGAAAAAGAAGATGTGGTATACTTGGGTGAATAAGCTCTTTAACAAATACAAAGTGTAAATCATCTGTAAGGAATGGGAAACCTTGGTCTTTATAAAAAGTCCAAAAATTGTTCAAAATGCTCTAAACACAGAAAAACAGTGCTTTTTGACAAAAATACCACAACAAAAGTCTCAAGAAACATCGACACTTGGTTGTATCTTTTGTTGTTGGTATTACTACAAATCCGCTCCCAATTCCATATAGGAGATTTCTACTTTTGTAGATTACAGTTACGATGTATTTGTGGCACACCCAATTCCATATAGGAGATTTCTACTTTTGTAGATTATATAAATTTTCTTGTTACCTTTAATTCCCCAATTCCATATAGGAGATTTCTACTTTTGTAGATCGAGGTAGTGGTACTATTGCACAGGCTATTCCCAATTCCATATAGGAGATTTCTACTTTTGTAGATAATACCTTCTATGTTCCAACCGTGTGTGTCCCAATTCCATATAGGAGATTTCTACTTTTGTAGATAAGAGGGGAAGTATGATTATAAGTTTTTCCCAATTCCATATAGGAGATTTCTACTTTTGTAGATCCGATACTGATGCAGAGACTCCAGGTACCCAATTCCATATAGGAGATTTCTACTTTTGTAGATTAGTGCCTCCCTTTTAGGTGTATAATTCCCAATTCCATATAGGAGATTTCTACTTTTGTAGATAAGAAGGAAAAGCAAATGCTTTAGATACCCAATTCCATATAGGAGATTTCTACTTTTGTAGATCGATTGGCAAACTAGAATAATCATGTGCCCAATTCCATATAGGAGATTTCTACTTTTGTAGATAAGAAGACGAATGCAATACTATTCCATACCCAATTCCATATAGGAGATTTCTACTTTTGTAGATAGGGGTCCACAAGGTGAAGCGGGGGACCCAATTCCATATAGGAGATTTCTACTTTTGTAGATAATAAAGCAGCAGGTAGGGATGTAGTCCCAATTCCATATAGGAGATTTCTACTTTTGTAGATTAC
>CAYSKC010000117.1:0-3821 GCA_964431615.1 uncultured Candidatus Saccharibacteria bacterium | reverse complement strand
AGACTAGATAAAGCTGTTTTGAAAGTAATAAATCAGGTAAGAAAAGATAACCATCTACCAGAGGTAACGGAAGATGAATTAAAGTCCAAAACTCAGATTACAGCCTGGGCAGATGAAACCGATGATTCTCTAATATATCGTGTAAATGCAGAAATTAGAGGTGTAGACAAAGATGGAACAGAAATCAAAGCTGAGATGTCTGGCTATGGAGGGATGGGCAATTCTACACAACTATTATCTGCAGATGGCACAATGTGGTGGGATATCACACTTGCAGGACCAGAACAGGGAACAATTGTCACAATTACAAGATTGGACTCAAATGCTTGTTCAAGAGTGCATATTTTAGGTAAAAAAATTGAACCTGAGCCTTCCACTACACCCACAGAAATATCTAAACCCACTCCAACAAAAACTATCACTCTTGTAGCTAAACCGACACCCACAAAAGTTCCTCCTATCCCTACCCCAACTCCAATACCAGTTGCAACTCCAACTCCACTTCCAACTCCTTTACCAGTTGGAAGTCCCTACCAAGTCGTATCTGACTGCAACCTCTGCTGGAATGGTAATATGTCCTGTGCATGTGGCTCATCTGCATGTAGGTGTTGTCCAAATAACGACGATAATTGTAATGCTTTTGATTTGTAGCATTCTCTGAAAAGTTATCGGAATAGAAATCAAAAAATTGTTCTACTACTAAAAATTCAGAAAAACTAATAGAATGAATGTATGAGAAAACTTGAGTACAGAGACAATTATTTTGAAAATCCTTTTGGAAATATATTCCAAAAAATATATGCCCAAGGTGTTGATACTGTTGTATCTCCCACTCTTCCAGTTGATCCAAATTTGATTGGTCCACTGTTTGAAGATGCTACTTCCGGATCGATTTCTGTAAATCTGATCAGCTCAACACTTCAAGTTAATGCAGGAGATCTTGTAGATGTTGATATTGAAATAACAACTGGAGAACAAAGTATCAAAAGCTTCATCATTTATATCAAATATGACCCAACCATCCTAAAAATTATTGACAAAGACTATATAGATACCGTATTTATTGATGAAAGTGATATTTCTATTGATGAAACAACTGGAAATATTATAATTAAAGCAAATTTGCAAGATTCAGTTGCAAGTTTGAATAGAACAGTAGCAAATATTAGATTTACTTCACTCATTCCTGAAAATACTACAATTACAATAGACAAAGACCAGTCTCAGATTTTGGATGAGGATGGAACCAATGTTTTTGACAAAAATAATTCTTTAAATATTCAAATTTTTGCCGATGAAGAAATAATACCGACTCCAACAACAATTCCAAGCCTAATTCCGACTCCAACAGCTATTATTACTGAAATTCCCAAAAGCGATCTAACAGATCCAAAAGGGTTTTTGTCGATGATACTTGGGATTGTCGTATTGCTTTCTGGTGTATGGGCACTAAAAATATCTCGTAAATCAACAAATGAAAATAAATGAAATATAGGGTTTTTTCCTCCTCAACCTACCTCATGGGGACAAGTGTTGAAATCAAAATTGTATCCGATTTTCCAAAAGTTGACATAGACAATATTTTGAGGCAAGCTCTCAATATTTTTCACAAAATTGCAGTCAAGTATTCTCGGTTTGAAAACCATAGCGAACTTTCTATTCTCAATCGATCAAATGGAAAACCAATAGAAGTTACAGCCGAATTATTTGAACTTGTAGAGTTTGGATTGATACTTTCGAAAGAAACAATAGGTATTTTTGATATTACAATCACAGATCTGCTAGAAGCTTATGGCTACACTCAAAAAAGAGATTTCTCAAAACTAGGAACACTTCACCTTGCAAAGGAAATTCAAAAAATCTTGAAATCTAGGGCATCATTTAATGAAATATTACTTGACAAAAAAAACCTCAAAATTACTCTCAAAAAAGATCAAAAAATTGACCTAAGCTCATATGTAAAAGGTTTTGCTATCCTTAAAGCAAAAAATTACATACTTGAAGAAAAAATTGAGAATTTTTTGATCAATGCTGGTGGAGATGTCTATGCAAATGGTCAAAACGAAAAAAACAAGATTTGGACATCAGTACTGTTTGACCCCAATAAAAATTTACATGATTTGAAAAAAATCGTGCTTCGAAACGAAGCCTTGGCTTGTTCGGGACCTTGGGCAAGAAAGTTTAAATATTTTCACCATCTGATCAATCCAAAAACAGGAACTCCTTTGATGAGCAGTCAAACATATGCCATATCAAACAATCCTATGATTGCAGATGTTTTTGCAACCCTTGGATATCTAGACTTCAATTCTGCTAGAAAAATTTGTCCAGGGTATGGCGTAAAATTATTTGCATAACCGAAATATACCCTACCTTTTTTGGTGAAAATCAATTCTTATTGCTAGAATAATTTTGTAAATTTTCTGCCCAGTAAGTTTTCACAAATTTTTCATATGACGCTTTCTTTTGAAGATTTCAACCAACAAAGAAGAGCTATAGACGGAAAATACCACAATCCTGATCCAAAACTACCTCTTTTGATGGAAGCGGCAGGAGGACTTGCTACTGAAGCAACCGAATTGTTTGAATCTGTGTACAAATCACAATACAGAAGCAAAGATATTGATGTTACAAATATCAAGGAAGAATTGGGCGATCTTATGTGGTATATCGGAGACATCATCAAACAACTCGAATTGAATATGAGTGATATTTTGGAAATGAATATTGAAAAATTGAATAAAATTAGATACAAAAATGGAAATGGATTTAATCCAACGGAAAGTGATGGAAGAGACACAAAGAAGGAACGTAAGTATTTTGAATCAGTAACACCTAGAGACATAATATTGGATGAAGAATAATTAATCCCCTGCCCACCCAATCAAACACATGATCAAATCATTTGAGGAATTTAATAGTCAAAGGACTGGCTTCCAGACACAAAACTATAGCAAAGATCCAGCACTTCTACCGCTCGTAGAAGCATCTATGAGCATGGCAACAGAAGTCAACGAAATAATTGAAAATATCAGGAATGCCGAATTTCGAGGGGAACCTGTTGATAGAGCAAATATTATGGAAGAGGTGGGTGATTTGATGTGGATTGTGGGAGAACTTATCACAAGACTTGATTTGGATTTCACAGAAATTTTGAACCTAAATCAACAAAAACTAGCTCTACGTTACAAGGACGGTCTCACACCAGAAGAGAGCAAATATAGAGACAAAGCTGCAGAAAGACAAATTTTTGAAGATGCTGTCAAACATAGATTTGATCTGTCCGAGAGTCATAAACAATGAGTTCATAAGCCCGAAACGTTGAATTTTGCCGTGAGTCTTTCACACTTTTTTTTCACATTTTCGCCCAAAATTTCAAATTTATACTTTCTTGAATAAACTACAATCTGAATAATTACTCTACATTTCCACAAAAAAAAGCAATTGGTTTATACTATTACTATCAAAATTGAAGCAAAATTATGAATGAATTTGTGACTATTAAACTCGGAGGGTCAAATTTTTCTACTTCGGAAAAACTGCTTGACTTTGATTATCTAAAAGAACTCAAAATAATTCTTGAAAAACAAATAAATAAAGGAAAAAATTTTGGGATAGTGGCTGGGGGTGGATATCTTGCAAGAATGTACAGAGATGAGGCAATTAAAAAAAACGCGGTCACAGAAAGTCAAGATTTGCACTGGATCGGTACAACTGTCAATGTTCTTCATGCAGAGATAATACGCGCAATATTTGGGGATTTGGCTGAATCCCGACCTTTTGTCTATGAAGATTATTATAAAAATAAGGTAACCAAATTT
>CAYSKC010000116.1:0-3828 GCA_964431615.1 uncultured Candidatus Saccharibacteria bacterium | reverse complement strand
CTTCCAACATTTTCTTTTCATAGAAAATGTTGGAATTAATAATTTTATGGCTTTTGTTGATTTGTTGAATATATGCACGTACTCCATTTTCAAAATGAAACGCATAAATTTTTGGAAGTTGTAAATTAGCTTCAATTCTATCCTCGTCTTTTCTTTGGTCTTTAATTTCAATTGTAAGACCAGCAGTTAGATATGCTTGTTGTCTAAACCTTGTAAAGAGTGTTTTGACGTTGAATTGAAGATCATCAAAAATTTCAGAGTCAGGTTTAAAAGTAATTCTTGTTCCTGTCGTATTTGTTTTTCCAACTACCTTAACATCATTTTGAATTTTCCCTCGTTTGTATTCCTGCATAAAAACTAATCCATCCCGGAATATTTCGGCTCGAAGCCATTCACTTAGTGCGTTTACAACTGAGGCCCCTACCCCATGAAGGCCGGAAGATACTTTATATGAATCGTTATCAAACTTCCCTCCAGCATGAAGTACAGTAAGGACTGTTTCTAAAGCACTTCTCCCTGTTTTGGGGTGAATATCAGTTGGAATACCTCTTCCATTATCTTCAATAGAAACAGAGCCATCTTCGTTTAATGCTATTGTTATTCTATTGGCAAATCCAGCTAAAGCCTCGTCTATTGAGTTATCGACTATTTCATAGATTAAGTGATGTAGTCCAGCAGTACTTGAATCCCCAATGTACATTGCGGGTCTTTTCCGGACAGCCTCCAAACCTTCAAGAATTGTTATATTTTCGGCTGAATAATGGTTTTTGTTTGTCATTGTAATAAAAAATTTTTAAATTCAAAACTTATCCATAATATCATGGAAATCTGTTCCTATTTTTCAAGACAAAAGCAACTTCAAAACAGAACGTTGCTTTTGGACAGATTGAATTTTTATGATCTCTCAGACTGTCTCACCTTTTGACTTAATTGTGTTTATAACAGATCCCACTACCTTATTCAAACCATTCTTGGTTTCAAGAGTTCTCCCAACTGTTTCTATCGTTCTGAGTACTTCCATTGGAACCATGAATACTACAGTATTACTTTGATCTGACGAGATGTCGTTTATTGAATTTAAAGTTCTAAGGTGGAGAGCACCTGGGGTCTCTGCCATCATATGGGCTGCTTTTGCTAGATTTTCTGCTGCGATTACTTCTCCTTCTGAATTTATTATTGTTGCTCTTCTTTCTCTCTCTGCTTCAGCTTGTTTGGCCATCGTACGTTTCATTTGTTCTGGCAAAATAACATCTTTGAGTTCAACAGCCATTACTTGTATACCCCATGCTGTTGCTGTTTTTTCAACTATTTCTTCAATTTTGCTTGCTACTTTATCTCTGTGCATCAAAAGTTCATCAAGCGAAAACTCTCCTACAACTGTTCTCATAGTTGTTTCTGCAAGTTGTGAAGTTGCCCATCCAAAATTTTCAACTTCCAAAATTGCTTTTGCTGCATCAATTACTTTGAAATACAATACTGCACTTATTCGAGTAGACACGTTGTCTTTTGTGATAGCTTCTTGATCAGCCAAATCAATTGTTTTAGTCCTAATGTCGATTTTTTTAACCGATTGGATGATCGGAAGTACTATCCTCCATCCTGGAGATATTATTTTTGAAAATCTTCCGAAGGTGAATAATATACCTCTTTCATATTCATTAATTTGACGAACAACTGTTGGGACAATAATCAATAAAAATACTATTCCTCCAAAAAATCCGCCGCCGGTGAGACAACCTAAAAATTCCATTATGAAAATTTAAAAAATAAAATTAAAAATCGTTTAATTCAATAAACAAGTGTTCAAGAAGCAATCTTTGGTTTACGTTTGCTTCTAATTTTGTGAAAATTTCGCTGATCAATTTTAGTTTTTTTTCAATTTTTTTTCTAGTTTCTTTATCAAAAGTTCGGGCAAGTTCCTCCTTGGTATTTTTTGTTATTGAGGTTAAGAGATCTTCGATTTTTTGCCTTTTTTCTTTTTGTGTTTTAATTGATTTAAGGTTGTCTATGAATTTATATTGTTCTTGAATACTCATTGGTATCTTCATCAAATCAATTGTTGTTTCTTTTCCTAGCAAAATTATCTTGCATCTTGAGAGTACTGTTGGAAGAAAGAAATTGATATTTTCAGCTAGTAATATAATTAATGTGTTTTGTGGTGGTTCTTCAAGTATTTTCAAAAGTGAATTTTGAGCTTGATTTGTCAGATTGTGTGATGATTCAATTATTATTATCTTATTTTTGTTTTGGTAGGGTTTTTTGTACGCAAGACTTATAATATCCTTTGCTTTGTCTATTCCAATAGTTTTTTTTTCAACCTCCTCAACCCTAATTAGATCAGGAGAATTGCAATTGTTTTTTCCTAATATCTCATCAATAATTTTTTCAATATAGTTTTTTTGCGTTTTTTTTGATCCAATTACGAGTTGTGATTGAAAAAGCATGAGAAAATTATGAAATTAACTTAAAAAAAGTTGAAATAGAATATATACTGAATGTGAATTTAATTTCTGATATTGATTATATAACAGATACAATTTGATTTCCTTGTTTTGTTTATAACATAACTGCCCATTATGAATAATGTTGGTATTACTAATCAAAATTTTCAAAATAGAACTACTAGCTTCGATACTTCTGCTATTGGTTCTCAAAAGATTCTTCAACTTCTCGTTAAAGAAAAAATCCTTAATCAGAATGTAATTGATCAGGCAAAAATTGAAGCTATAAATAAAAATGCTTCAATTCAACAAGTATTACAAAATCAAAGAAAAATTACAGATGAACAATGGTATCGCGCAAAAGCCCAGACAAACGGATATAAATATATTAATGTAGGAAAAGAGGATATATCAATAGATGTTCTCAATAGATTAAGTAAGGATGTTGCGGAAAAGAATATGGCTGTGGCTTTTGCTGAGTCACAGGGCAAAGTCAGTATTGCAATGGGTGATCCCGAAGATTTGCAAAAACTTAAATTTCTCCAGGTTGTAATTGGAAAACCTGTTGAAGTTTTTCTCTCTCCTCCATCCCAAATTAGAGCTGTGATTGATAGGCAGTATGGAGCAAGAATTACAGAGGAGGTGGAAGAAGCTTTATCAGAAAATAAGGGAAGTGTTTTGGATCTTTCTTCTGGGCAAATAAAGGCAGAATCAGAAGATGTTGCAAGTCAGTTGGATTCGGCACCTGTTACTCGAATAGTCAATATGATTCTTGAATATGCTGTGAAATATAAAGCATCTGATATTCATGTTGAAACAAGAGAAAATAAAATAGTTGTTAGATTTCGAATCAGCGGTGTACTGATTGAGAAATTGACTTTGCCAAAAACCTTAAGCCAAGCTTTGGTATCAAGAATCAAGATTCTCTCAAATCTAAAAATTGATGAACACAGGCTTCCACAAGATGGGAGATTTCAAATTAAATTTGACGAAAAACTATATGATCTTAGGGTTTCAATCATGCCAAATGTTATGGGGGAAAAAGTTGTGCTCAGGGTATTAGAAAGTGGCAATCAAATGATGTCTCTTGAGGAATTGGGATTAAGGGGCTTAGCTCTAAAAACATATACCGAAGCCCTTAAAAAGACTGAGGGAATTATACTCGTAACAGGTCCAACTGGGAGTGGTAAAACAAGAACACTTGCCAGTTCTTTAGATATTTTAAATAATCCTGCAGTCAATATTCAAACTCTTGAGGATCCGGTTGAGATACGTATGAGTGGTATTACACAAGTTCAGGTAAATCCCGAAATTGGGTTGGATTTTGCCTCAGGCTTACGTTCATTTTTGAGGCAAGATCCAGACATTATTATGGTTGGAGAAATTC
>CAYSKC010000115.1:0-3849 GCA_964431615.1 uncultured Candidatus Saccharibacteria bacterium | reverse complement strand
GGAACTTCACAGTTGCGTCCACATTGAGCACAAACTGCTTGAAACATTGTAAATTCTCTTCTTTGATTTCTCTCAAACGATCTACCTGGTTTACTTTTTCTATAAAAATCTCCCATTTAAAATCAATAATAGGGCTTGAGTATATGCTTTCTTGTGATAAATAGCTAGTAAAAAATTTATTGATAATCCCTGAGGCTGAAACCTCCGTCAGCAACAATTACTTCACCAGTTTTTCCATCATTTTTTGCAAGAAGTATAAAGACGTCTGCAATTTCTTCAATCGCCAAAAGTCTCTTGATTGGAATATCATCTATAACCTTCTTTAAATCATCGGAATGTTTTTTTAACCAATAATCGGTTTTAGTCTTTCCAGGAGCAACAGCATTTATTTGAATATTCGGGGCATAGCCCTTTGCAAGGGTTTTCGTCAGGTTTATTACAGCGGCTTTTGCAGTAGAATATGCAATGTTTTTTGGTTTCCCAACATGTTCAAGTCCATTTATAGATGCTGTATTGATGACCTTTCCATAACCTTGTTTTTTCATAATCTCAAGAGCTTTTTTTGTGCACAAAACTGTATTAAAAAAATTATCGTCGAAAGTATTTATCCAATCTTCCTTGCTTGCTTCGAGTATTTCTTTGGGGTTTGATTTGCCTGCATTGTTGACCAAAATATCAATGGTTGGAAATTTTTGTTGTGTGTTTTCAAAAAGTCTGTCAACTATTATTTCATCAGATAAATCCCCTTGGAACAAAAGAACCTCACTTCCAAGTTGTCTTGATTTTCCTTCAACCTCTTTTGCACCTTCTTCATTGTTTCTATACGCTATTACAAGATTAGACCCTTCTTTTGCAAAAGCAAGAGCAATTCCAGCCCCAATTCCCTGGGATGCACCAGTAACTATTACAGTTTTATTTTTGAGATTCATTCTTTTATGTAAAGAAATTATTTAATAAATGAATAAGTTTGAATTAGATTTATTGATCATAACATAGATATAATAATGTTTATGATGTAGAAATGACAATAGCCAGTCCAAAAATATACTACTAATCGGAATATCCTTTATAATGTCGAATACAACGAGTGTATAATCATTTGTTTCTTAGTGAGGAGGAGTTACTTCCACCTGAGGCGGATTTGATAAGTCTTGGAAAGGTGCCAGAGTGGTCGAATGGGGTGCTCTCGAAAAGCATTGTCCCGAGCAATTGGGACCGTGGGTTCGAATCCCACCCTTTCCGATTTTTTTTTAAATTTCAAAATAACATGGGTTTGTGATTTTAGTAAACCTGATTGTGTGTTCCTATGTCGTGGAATATCACAGTATCATCTTCGATAGAAATTATTGTTCTAATATCTCCAGTGATTGAGAAAGAATAGAAGGGATTTTTTTCACCTTTCAGTTTGTGTAACCCCAATACAGGATTATGTGGATTCTCAACGAATAATTTAAATCTTTCGATAAATCTTGATTCTAGAATTTTGTTTCTTTTGACTCTCTTTTTATAGTGTTTATCAAAAAGTTTAGAAAATACAATTTTCATAGGTTGAAAAGGTGATTGATGGCACTTTTTGCTGATTTATGTATTTTGATATCACCTCTTTTAATTTCCCTCTTTGTGTCTTCTAGATCTTTGGCATACACATCTAACATTTGGGGACTTAGTGTGTTATTGAACATGACCGAAATACCTCCATTCGTGAAGTGAGTAATAAATACTCGAACTAACTCTTGGAGTGAAGAAAATCCCTGTTTCTCGGCTAACTCTTCAGCTTGTGTTTTAAGTGTTAAAGACATTGGTACTTGTAAATTTGTTTTGTTATTCATAATTTATATGCATACTAAACCAATATAATTATATACATTTAATAATTAATTATCAAACCTTTTGATGGCAAAAAATTTGCCAAAACCATCGGGGGATCATAAATGCATCCGGTCTCCACCAAACAACAAATCTCCACTGCAATATGATTCCCCGAACCCCTGATTTAATCGAACATGGATTCGTACACTTTTTTATCTGTAAGCTGGAAATGTTTTTTATACAAAAAACTGGGGGACAAGCGCTAATAAGAGAGTAGTTTATGGATTAAAGATTCATTTTAAAGTGTAAATTTCCATCTTCTGCTAGTGTTCCTTCCCCCATTTGTCTCATTAGATTTTTAACAGAGGCAATATTACGTGGATCACTCCAAGCATGCATTTCTTCGAAACCCAGTTTTCTTACTCTTGTAACCAAAAGGTCGGCCATAGCTCCAGGATTTTTTCCATCTTAAGTTAAAGAAAATTATATTTATTAGACGTACTTTAAGTCTTAATTTTACAGTCTATCTAGATTATTTATTGTGCTGGTAATTTTGAAAGATCTATCATATCCATAAACAAAACGAGCTTCAACACGGGTTTTGTTGCACGATATTCATATGTTGAATTTGGAGGGATGACAACTGTGTCACCTTTTATTACAATTGTTTTTTCACCATTAATAATAAATTCTCCCTCACCATCGATGATGAAATAAAATCTTGGTTTATCACCTATCTCTCTTTTGCCGTGATCACCAGTCACTTCAGCGTAAATGATTGATCGTCCCCCATCAAAATCTGGGATTTGATAATACCAACCATTAAGTGCTTCTGTGTCGTGTCTTATTGCTTCATTTTGGGAAATTTTTGTAATACTCATTTTGTAAATTTGATAAGTTATATGGGAAAATTGAGAATGTAAAGTCCAATGAACATAATGATAATTGACACAACTTTTTGAATCAACACATTTCTTGTGATATTTTCTTTTGAGAATTTTGGAAAGAATAGGGTCAACAATACTCCAAAAATAAATATAAAGAATGGTTCAAGTCCATTTATGATCCATGTCAGGGTTAGTGGAGCAAGAAGGGATGCAAAGTTGAAGGATAACTTTGCGATGATATTGATAATCTCATTTATTCCATTGATCGAAAGGGCGTTTATACTGTTAGACCTTAATACGTAAAAGAAATCATCTCTGAATTTTTTGAAAAAAATCAGGAGAAATAACCCAGTTGCTATCCATCCGAGATATTCATAGAAAGCTGTTGTCCAGAAAGATGCTTCAAGAGCAAGAAGTTTAAAAATAAGAAAGTTGAGAGCAAAAAGAAATGATGAGAGGGACATCAGTAATATAACTTCTTTTTTGATTTTTTTTGTTGTATTTGAGCTTAAGTTAATTGAGATTAGAATTGCACCCGCAACAATAACAATCCCTCCGATGATTTGGTTGATTTTCAAAATTTCGTCAAGGAACATCCAGTCAAGCAAAAATGCGAATACAGGTATGAACTGAAAAATAGGTGTAGTGATCGATGCTTCATCTTTTTTTAGAGCGATAAAGTAGGGTAGAAGGGCAATAACATAGAGTATCCCGTTTAAAAACATAAAAAAACCATGTGCAATGTTTACTGATAATACTTCCGGATGGATTGCTAGAATGATGAACGAGATAAATAAACCGATCAAGGAAGAAAAAATGGTTAGCGTTCCAATCCCTCCAGACTTGAAATATTTTGTCAGAAGATATTTATCAAGGTGGATACTAATACTCCACAAGATTGGCGGAATCAAAGCAAAAAAAATCCAATTCATTCTGTACAAAATTCAAAATATTTACAACTGAATAAATTCATAATTTCATATTTTTTTGACTGAGTTGATTATTATTTTCGAGATAATAGTACATGTAAAACACCTTTACTATTAGCTTAATCAAACGTTTTTTCCAATGCTTTTGTTGATTAACCCTAAACTTTGTATTTGTAATTGCACCCGGCGAGAATCCCTGCCCGCAGCCACATGGCAGGCGGAGA
>CAYSKC010000114.1:0-3900 GCA_964431615.1 uncultured Candidatus Saccharibacteria bacterium | reverse complement strand
AGTTAGAAATGTTGCTTCTTCCATAGCACTATCTCCACCACCGATAACTGCAACTATCTTTTCTTTGTAAAAAGCTCCATCACAGGTAGCACAAGAAGATACTCCTTTTGCCCAGTACTTTTTTTCGGAATCCAGACCAAGGAGTCTAGGAGAACTTCCGGTTGCGATAATTACTGATTTTGCAAAATATTGTGTTTCTTCAGCAAAGATTTTTTTGGGAGAAGAACTTAGATCGACTTCGGTTACATTTTTGTATTCTATTTTAGCTCCAAAAACTTTTGCTTGTGCAAGCATGTTTTGCATCAATATTGGCCCTTCTATACCATCAACAAATCCTGGGAAATTCTCTATTTTTGTAGTAGACATAAGCTGTCCTCCGATGTTTGCACCTGTAAATATCAAAGTCTTTAGATTAGAGCGACCTGCATAAATACCAGCAGTAAGTCCTGCAGGCCCCGACCCAATTATTATTAGATCCTCAACGTTTTTCATTTGAAATAAATTTATGAATTCAGTTCATTGATTGCCGAGATATAAGCATCCTTCGACTGCACTCCAATCAATGCCTTTTTTGGTTCTCCGTTTTTGAATAGTATTACTGTTGGGATACTCATAATTCTAAATTTTCCAGCTACTTCATGGCATTGATCAACATCTACTTTAAACACTTTTACCTTCCCATTCATTTCCTCTGCAATCTCTTCAATCATCGGTCCAAGTATCATACAGGGTCCACACCATGGTGCCCAAAAATCCACTAGTACTGGTACATCTGAACTTGCAATTGATGAGTCAAATGTTTCGTCAGTTAGATGGGTAACATTGTCAGTCATAATTTTTTTCTAAAAGGTAAAAATAATACAAATTTAAGAATTCTTTACTATTTCTTTGATAAAGTCTCTACAAATATCTCTGTCATTTTTGCACAAACCTATACAGTCTAACAACTGTTGTTCTGAAAATTTCTGTATGACATTTTCAATGCCTGCTTTTGTTGCTTTGAGTTGATTGAGTACTTCAGATGCGTCTTTTTTTTGATCTATCATTTTGCACACACCACTCAATTGTCCAATCACAATATTGAGTCTTTGGTTTATGGTTTTCATCAAATTTTTTAAACTTGTATTAGTATATTTGATACCCCCTAGGGGTGTCAACTTATATTGGGGAACTATTCGGGTTTGGAATGGTTGTAGGTAACAATTTTTCATCTTCTTGGAATAATTCATTAATCCTATCTGTCTCCCAGTTGAGTGTGTTTGAATAACTATACCATTCTATTTTGCAGTTTGCATAATCATCATTTAATTGTCTGATATCGAAAGCAACAAATTTATTTTGCGAAAAATCGAGACTTGTAATTGTTGTTGGGAAGATTATGGTAGATGTGTTTTTTGAAAAATCAAAGGACTCAGATGACAAAATTGGATTGAGAGTTGATTTGCAATCATTATTTGAAAGAATATAGATATTATCTCTTGGTGTTTGATAGTCTTCCGAAACTACAAGGCTAAATACTTCGTTTCTTTCAATAATTAGGAAATATGTTCGATTGAAATATTTTCGATAAATCCATGCAAACTGAATACCAGCTCGAATTTTGTTGTCCGAATCGAAAACTGTAATTTGACCTTTTGAGAATTGCTGGATTTCACTATTAAGTTCAAGAGAAAAAAATCCGCTTGGATCAGAAGTAGTAGTTTGAAAAAAATCTCCAATTTGCAAATTTACAGTAGAATTTGGATAAGTAACTCCTTCAAGGAATCCTCTATTTGTGTTGTCAAAATACAATATTTTGTCCGAATAAATTGCTGAAGAAAAAGAAATGCCTTCTGAGTTATTACTTTGAAATTTTGTTGAATCTAGGATTATTTTGTTTGTTTGTTCTTCAGTAGTTTCGACTCCCATGATATTGCTTTCATTTTCTGGAGTTTGGAAAGCAAACTTTAATGAGATAACCAATAATACGAGCACTACAACAAGTGCTACGGTTATGCCAATTATCGTCTCAAACAGTTTTTTCATAGCTATACTATTCGAAATAATGCGATTGCACATGAAACAGATACGTTCAAACTCGAACCTTTCCCATACATAGGTATATAAACTGTGTGTTCTAGTCTCTCCAAGGTTTTTTTGGTAATTCCATAGGTTTCATTCCCAAATATAAGGCAGATTTTATCTGAAAAAGAAAATGTTTTGTAATCGATAGAATTATCAGTTATCTCAACACCAACAATTTGGTAAGAAAGAGCTTTATATTTTTGAAGTATTTTTCCAATGTTCTCGTGATATTCCCAAGTAACAGATCTTTCTTTGTTTCTCGAAGTTTTTCTCAATTCTTTTCCAAAGGGAGGTTTTTGCGATATTCCAGTCAAGATAATCTTTTCTACCTTTGCCGCATCACATGTTCGAAAGATACTTGCGACGTTGTTTGCATATTGAATATTTTCGAGTATAACGATGATTTTTTTTGTGTGTTTAGCTATGTCTTTCTTGAATTTTTTGAGATCAGTACCCCTAAGTTGTTTCATAAAAGAAAATTCAATAATTTTTAAACAAATGAAACTCAATTTATTATAGTATATGCATGTATCATTTTGGCTTATAAAAATGAATATTTTATGGGAAGAATTTTTAGTATCTCAAAACCTCTAATAGTATTGTTTGTAGATGGTTTGGGTATTGCACCTGAAAGCCACGTAAACTCATTGAGTGCTTCCAAAACACCAGTTTTGGATAGAATTTGGGATTATTATCCTAGAACACAATTGGATATAGACCCTCGAAGAAACCAGATATGGGAAAAAAGTGAAAAATTTAGATCATTTGGCTACAAACTCATGGGTACTGGAAGGGAAATTCTTCCTTTGGCTGTCAGAATAGCAAATTCTCTAAAAACAGGTAATTTCTACAAAAATGAGATACTACTTCAGTCAATCGAAAATGCAAAAAGGAACTTCTCAAATCTTCATCTGATTGTGCCTCTAAATTTGGAAAGTACGATTTCAATTCTTGAGAATATTTTTCAAGTAATAGGAAACGAATCTTTTAGTGGAAACAGGGTTTTTCTTCATCTCGTTTTGAATCCGTTGTTTTCTATCCAAACCCTAAGAGATAATATTCAAAAAATGTATGAATATTCGGATATGTATGGTATAGGGAACATTTCAACTATTATCGGACATGAATATTTTGAAAATACTGAGGATTTACATGAAATAATTGATTTGTATTTTTTTTCTACCGGAAAAAAATACAAAAGTATTGAATATGCCATAGAATTGGGTGCAAAAAAAGGTAGTATAGAACCTTCACTAATTCAAAACTATGACGAAATATTCCCAAAAATTGTTGAGAATGATTCCTTGATTGTTTTAAATAATAATGAAGAATATTTTGAAGGTTTTTGCAGAGTTTTGGAAAAAGATATTGATTCTTTAGATATCCCCAAAAATATTTATTTTGCAAGCTTGACAAGTATTGAACAAAATTTTCCCAAAAGATCTCTTTTTCCTTTTGAAACAATCAATGAAACTTTTTCGAGCATACTCTCAAAAAATAAGTTTAGACAGCTCAAAATTGGATCAAAAAAAACTCTCGAATATTTAACCAGAGATTTAAATGGAGGGATTGATATGATATACCCCGGTGAGGACAGAATTGAGCTTTTTTCGGTTTCAAGTGGAGAACAATATGAAGCGCTACAAGAAAAAACATTTGATACTGTAAAGGAAAAAGTACTAAGAAATTATTATGATGTCATAATAGTTGGTATTGAGGGAATTTATGAATATGCAAAAAAAGGAGACTTTGAATCTGTTGTTGAACGAATTGAGTCATTTGATCAAATTTTGTCCGAATACGAAGGATTTGTTAGAAAAACTGGAGGTGCCTTGA
>CAYSKC010000113.1:0-3922 GCA_964431615.1 uncultured Candidatus Saccharibacteria bacterium | reverse complement strand
GTCGGAGGAGGAGGTCGTGCTGGACACAGTGGTGATCTCGACTCAATACTTCTTGCAAATAAAAGTGGATCAAAAACTATTGTTAGTTTGAAGAATATTGATTATTTATATTCTGCAGACCCCAAAAAAAATTCAAAAGCACATATTATTGAAAAAACTACTTGGAAAGATTATCTCAATATAATTGGGAACCCCAAAGAACATGAGCCTGGAGGTAACTATCCGATAGATCCGATCGCAGCTCGACTTGCCCAAAAAATGGGAATAAAATTTATAATAATGCTTGGAAGTAATCTCTTTAATCTTGAAAAATACTTGAACGGTGAGAATTTCATAGGCTCAATAATAGAATAAATTATTCATTAAAAAAAATGAGAACAGCATATCAAATATGGACAAATTTTTTAGTATTCTTTGTTGCAGTTACATTAGCTCCTGGAGTAACTGTGAGAAATAGCCTTGAAGGATATATTGTAAGCGGTGGTATATATGTTGCCTTGATGTTGCTTTTGCCAAAAATTATTGAATTCATCAAACTCAATGTAAATTTTACTTCATTTTTTTTGATTGGAGCACTTGTAAGTTTTGGATATTTTAATCTGATGAGGTACATACTGATTGGATTTTTGAGTTTTGACGCATATCTATCTCCCCATGGGTTGTTTGGACTAAATCTCTTTTCCTCGATGAGTATTTCACAAGTTGTGCTGTTTGCGTCAATGTTTACAATAACTCTGACAGCTTTTCATCAGTGGCTAATGGAGAAATGATGTATAATCGATAGTTTTAATTTATTACAAATTATTGAATGGATGTTGTAAAAATTTTAATGATTATTGAAATAGTTATCTCTGCTATTTTGGTCTTTATAATTGTGATTCAACCAAAAGACTCTGATACAGGTACTTTGTTTGGGGGAGGATTTGGAGATGAAGTTAAAAGAACAAAAAGAGGTTTTGAACTTTTTCTACATAACCTTACAATTATTCTAACAGTCTTCTGGATTGCAATTGCTATTGCCGTAATGCTTTTGAATAAATAACTTCGTTGAGTATTGATGTCTATTATACGAATTGTCGAAAATTTAATATACAAATTCAGAGACCTATTGTGGTCATATCCCGACGTTATTTTCTACGGAGAATCTTCGTTTTTTATGTTAATCAAAAAATTTTATTTCAAAACACGCCCCTTTAGCCATTTTTTGCTATCGGTAATTATTTATAGCATTATTACTGTGCTATTGTTTACAAATACAAGTGCAGTATTGAGAATCAACTCCAATGAATATATTGAGGGAATAGTGGTTGGGGTTGAGAACGAAACAGGTAATTTGAAAGACATTGAAAGAATAAATCCTCTGATTCCAACAAATGCACAGCTTGAAAAAGATCTGTCTAGTTTGATATATGAAAGTTTGCTTGAAGTAGGTCAAAATGGAGAAATTCAAAACGTCTTGATTGCTTCTTATGGTGAAATCAAACAAGCAAATCACTATAGGTTTAAACTCAAAAATGGTGTGAAGTGGCATGATGGGTCTGACTTGACCACAAATGACGTAAAAGAGACCTTTTACTTACTTAGGCGTTTAGATAAAAATATTGATACTGCAAGTAATTTTTCTGCTGCTATGGCTGGTCAATTTGATGAGATTAAAATAATTGACGATTTGACTTTTGAATTCAAACTCAAGTCAGATGAAGCGGTTTTGCCAACATTTTTTGAGACCATCTCATTCAAAATATTCCCTGCGAAGTATATTTCTGAAATTGACGATATTTCAATTTTTTCTGATTCTTTCTATCTAAATAAATATCCAATAGGAACAGGAAAGTACAAATTTTCTGGTGAAAATGAAAATACCATTAGTCTGAGTAGAAACGATAGGTACCATGGGCAAAAGCCATCTATCAAACAGATAAAATTTAAATTATTCCCTGACGAAGAAAAGGCCTTTGCAGCACTTTTATCGTCTCAAATACACGGACTTGCAGGAATAAGTACAGATATTGTGGAGAGAGCAGAAGAACTAAAAAATTATGAAGTTTATGAAAGCAATGTCATATACAATCAGTATTGGGGCTTATTTTTTAATCTTGATCAAAATTCAGGAAATAGAGCTCTTCAAGATGTAAAGGTCAGAAGGGCAATCAACCATGCAATTAACAAAAAAGAAATTCTAAAATCAATCTCTGGTCTTGGTGAAGAAACATATGGGACAATTCCAAGAAATTCGTTCGCTTTTTTTGAAGAAAATACTTGGCCAGAATTCGATCCAAGACAAGCAAGTCAAATACTTGAAGACGCAAATTGGCTGATCAACCCGAAGACAAAAATTAGGGAAAAAGACAATATCCCATTAAATTTTGAATTGGTGTTGGTTGATAATTTCGATAGAGTGAAAGTTGCCGAGGTCATAAAAGAGAATCTTGCCGATATTGGGATTGAGGTGAAACTCGTTATCGAAGATATCAGAACAGTAGTTGATAAATATATTATTCCAAAACATTTTGATACTTTGATTTATGGTCAGACAACTTTTATTGACCCCGATAGATATGAGTTGTTTCATAGTTCTCAAATCGGCAACAAACCTTTTGAAAATGCCACAACAAGAAGTGAAAACACAGGTCTAAATATCACGAGCTATATCTCGATTGAACAAGATAGTCTTATAGAAGAACAGGAATTGGTGAAGGTTCCAAAAGTAGATACCCTTCTGGAAGACGGAAGAGAATTTAGTGACAAAGAGACAAGAACGAAGAGTTATTATGAGTTCCAACGGATCTTATCTAATGAAGTACCCATTGTTTTTTTGTATAATCCAGTTTATCCTTATGTGGTATCACAGAGGATAAGTGGCTTAAAACTTGAAAATATGGTAAGTCTTGAAGATAGATTTAATCATATAGAGTATTGGAACATAAATATTTAATACACGGAGGATAGTTGTTATAATCCTGAAGTTAAATTTCACAAGAATACAAATTTTTTCAAAATTGAATTATTTTAATCAAAAATCATGAAGAAATCTTTTTTTCTCTTATTTATAACATTGATAGTGCTCATTCTTTCAATAGTAGTCCTGATTCCGACTTTGAATGTGAACATATTTGGAAGGAATTTCTATTTTGAGGGTATAAATTTTGGAAAATTTTGTTCAGCATCACAAATTGATGAAAATGGACAATGTATAAATCCATTCAATTATATAAATACCAGGGCTTTCAAACCACAAGAAAAAATTATTTTTGAGTTTGTCGATCTAAATACTTCCGAGGCTTCAGAAGAAGAAAAGAATAAAATATTTAGTGAAAACATTGATATTGCAAAACAAAGAGCAAGACTTATGGAATTATCTGATTATCGTATTCAAGAGTATGTTGATTCGAATGGAAAATATTTTTTGGAAGTATATATCCCAAAAGAAGAATCTGAGGACAAAACATTTCAATCATTGTTTGCCAGTCTATTTGCTCAAGGGAGTTTGAGCATTTATGAAGATGACCCAAATTATGTACTTCCAGAAGGAGAAGATATAGAAAATCAGAGCTTTGACTTTCTGCAAGGTAAAAAAAGGAGTGATGTATTGAGTATTGATCAAATAAAAAGAATCAGTGATCCCTATTTTGATCCTAGAATAGGTAATGAAACAGGGGGATTTGTAGTAAGGGTTGATTTTGGAGAGGAAAATAGAGATAACGTGATGCTTTCGGCAAGTGGCACCTATAACTCTACCAATAGCCTAATACCCGGAATTCAATTTGTCCAGTCCGGAATTCCTTTTGGAATACAGGCCGTTGGAATACCTCCAGTTCAACCAGGATATAAAGGACAGTCCTATGTTATCTTTACTGTACTTGGAGAAAATATGAATCATATGAGGGTAAAGGCTCTCTATAGCATATTAAGTACACAACCC
>CAYSKC010000112.1:0-3930 GCA_964431615.1 uncultured Candidatus Saccharibacteria bacterium | reverse complement strand
CAGCTTGGATTCAAGATTTAGTAGTGTGGGTTTTGTACCTAGAAAATATATCATAGGACCCGCTGCATTTCGGATTTTGCCAATTAGCGAGTTTGGACTCATACATGTTGGCGAGTACATCGAAGAAAATCCAACCGCAGTCAAAGGTATCTCAGACAATATACAAATCGATATTGAGTAGTTATTTGCACTTCCAACTAATTTAGTCAGTATCATATTTTCATGATTTTTTCGTTCACCAATCAAAAAGGCGGAGTTGGGAAAACCACAACTGCAATCAACTTGGGAGCTTATTGTGCAATAAAAGGAAAAAAAGTTTGCCTTGTGGACCTTGACCCGCAGGCAAATCTCACTTCTGGACTTGGTCTCAAAAATACCAAACAAAAACAGGAAACAATTTATGAGGTATTGACAGGAAAAGTACAACCCTCAGAAATTATCAAAAAAACAAAAATCCCAAACCTCTCACTCATACCATCAGGAATAGAACTGGCAGGATCTGAAGTTGAACTTGTAAATATGGTAGCAAGAGAGACTATATTGAAAACAGCCCTCAGTAGCCTAAAAAAACAATTTGATTATGTTTTCATTGACTGTCCTCCATCACTTGGATTACTTACAATCAACGCGCTGACTGCCTCAAATGCTGTACTTATCCCTGTTCAAACTGAATATTATGCACTCGAAGGACTTGGACAACTTCTCAATACCATCAAACTCGTTAAACTAAAATTAAACAGTCAGCTCACAATAGGAGGAGTAATTTTGACTATGTATGATTCAAGAACAAATTTGTCAAAAGAAGTAAAAATTGAAATTGAGAAAATATTTGGGCAAAAAGTCTTCAAAACGGTTGTTCCAAGAAGCATTAGACTTTCCGAAGCGCCATCACACGGAAAATCAATTTATGAATATGAACCAAATTCCAAAGGTTCGCTAGCCTACGAAAAAATTGCAGATGAACTAATAGAAAGATTTTAATTTTTTGGCGATTGCTTATGGCAACAGAGGTATATGCACAAATGTTTGTAGTTTTCGTTCTCATCGGATTTGGTTTTCTTGCAAAAATCTTCAAGCTTATGACTCCAGAAAACACAAGATCTTTAATCAAATTTCTCTTTTCAATTCCTTTGCCAATTCTAGTTTTTCATACATTTGCAACAACTGAGATTGATTCTAGTCTTTTCAATTATTCAATCATTTCTGGGTCAGTCGTCCTTTCATCTATTCTTCTTGCATTTCTCATTTCAAAACTATTTAAATTTGATTCCAAAACCACTGGGACTATTATTGTAACATCTGGATTTGCAAGTACTCTTTTGTTTGCACTCCCATTTATTTCGTCATTTTACAAAATCGAAGAACTTAAGGTGCTTTTCTTGTATGACTTCACACATGCATTGATTGCGTATAGCTTGATTTACTATCTTGCAGGAAGATTTGGAAACAAAAGAAGTGAGCCTATTGTTCATTCTCTTGCCTCCATCATAAAAACCCCTATGATAATTGCTCTCGTAACTGGCCTTCTATGGAGTATTTTTCATTTTCCACTTCCTTCAATAGTCGGGGATCTAAGCGATAAAATTGGTAGTTTTTTTGGTCCTATTATATTGATTTGCATTGGAAACCTTCTCAATTTGAAATTCATTATGAAACCTCAGAATCTATTCAAGGCAATGATCGCAGTATCCGTGAAAATGCTTTTCGGTTTTTTGGTTGCTATGGTCTTGATAGATATTTTGGAAATTGAAGATAGTGCAGAAAAAATTGTCCTAATATGTGCATCCACACCTTCTGCTGGTTTATCTGTGGTATTTGCATCCGAAAATGGTCTTGATACAGATCTAACATCAGCAATAATCGCAATATCTATGCTAATTGGTCTCATAACTACTCCACTTATAATCTTAGGTTAGGGAAATGGTAAACAAAAAACTCTTTGTTGCAATCGGATCAACTATCTTAATTTGCTTGTTTTTTATTTGTGTTGGATGCTCTTTTTTCTTTGAACTCTATCTGACAAATCTTAATTCTTTTCAAGTTATTGGAAATTCGATGTATCCAACATTAGATAATGGAAAATTTGTTTTGGGGACATCAAACGACTTGGACAATCTGAAAAGAGGTGATCTCGTGGTTTACAAAAACTCAGATGGGAATGCTATTATTTCAAGAATCATAGCAATAGAAGAAGACCAAGTTGAAATAATTGATGGAAAAGTTTTTATCAACAAAAATATTGTTGACGAACCATATTTGGCTCCTGATACAAATATAAATGAAGGGGAACTTTTTGAAAACAATCAACCCCTCGTTGTCCCCAAAAATTCTTATTTTGTAATGGGTGACAACAGATCAAATAGTTATGATTCTCGGTTTATAGAACATGGATTTGTTGAAAAAGATTCTATTGTTACAAAAATAAATTACTCATTTCCTCCACTCAAAAAAATTTCTGATTAGAGGATAGATCTAGACACCTCCCCTTTCTTCTATGTTAGAATATTTGTGAATTGATCAAAATTTTTAAAATGAGTAGAAAGTGGAATAAGTTCTATAAAGACAATGGGAGATTTTATCTTCTCTCTCATCCAGAACTACCAAAAACAATAAAGATCTTCAAAAAACTAAATGTTTTGCATGTACTAGATCTTGGTTGTGGATCAGGTCGTCATCTAGTCAAACTTGCAAGAGAGGGATTTGATGTCGTGGGGCTGGATTATTCTGTGATTGCTGCAAAACTTGCTGAAGAACATCTAAATAAAGAAGATTTACCTGGGAAAGTCTATACTGGAGATTATAGATATGACCTTGAAAATTTCAAGGAAAAATCATTTGATGCGGTTGTTTCTGTTAGTAGTCTTCACTACATAGCATCTGAAAGTGAGCTTGCTAAAATATTTGGGAGCATCTCCCAGATTCTCAAAAAAAACGGTGTTTTGTTTCTTGTTTTGCCATCCAAGGAAACATTGATAATTGAACCCGAAAAACCACAAATATTTTTTGAGAAAGCGAAACTAAACCAAAATCTCGAGCGATATTTTGAGATCAAAGAGTTTTATCAAGACAGCGAAAAGTCTTGGGTTATCTATGCAATAAATAAATGACAATTATTATTAGGTCTTGGGTGTTATAATTTCATCTAGAATTTTCAATCTTTTATATTCCAAATATGATTTATTTTGTTGTCCCAAAATTAGTTATCCAAAAAAGTTGGGGTGGAAATTTTATTCAAACCCAGAAAGGTTTTCAGTTAAAGAATATTGAAATCGGTCAATCCTATGAATTTTCGTCCGAAAGCCAATTAGTCCCAGCAAAAAATCTAGCAAAAATGAAAACCGAGAAATATCCATATATTATTGGAACAAACAAAAAAGGTGATGGTGATCTGAAAAACAAAATTAAGGGAATACAAAAAATCAGAGATCTAAATCCAAAAGAAATTTTTGGTACAAGAATATTCCCAACATTCATGATCAAATATACGCAAGCAAAAGGAACTTCATATCAATTACATGTCAAGAATCCATCAAAAAAATTTTCACCAAAGCCAGAATCGTGGTATTTTTTTACAAAAGGAATAGTAACTCTTGGGGTCAAGGATGGTATCAATACAGATGAATATCGACAAGCTTGTGTTGATATCTACAAATTCACACAAGAACTTTCAAAACAAGTCAAAGCAAAAAAGAAAAAAATTGATGATGCAAGACAAGAGTTGTGGAATTTTATAGATGTCCAGAGGTTGGATAAATATATCAATATAGTCAAACTAAATCCAAACTCAGTAATTGACAATACTGTAGGCGGAATTCATCACTCATGGGAAGAAGACAGAACTCTTCCAGATGGAGTTATTCTCTATGAAGTCCAAAAAGAAGAGTATGACGATAAATCAACCCTTCGTGCATTTGATCAAGGAAAGATTCT
>CAYSKC010000111.1:0-3931 GCA_964431615.1 uncultured Candidatus Saccharibacteria bacterium | reverse complement strand
CCCATCAAGGGTCTCAGAATCCACGTCTCCTTTGACGCCCTCTGCAACTCTTTTGATCCCTACATCAATGACTATAGCCTTTTTTTTGATCATTTCAGAAGTGATGAGACCAACTCTTCCTGTTGCAGATACTAGTATGTCTGCTTTTGTAGTGAAATTTGCCAAATCCTTGGTATTTTTGTGACAGATCGTCACCGTTGTCTCATAATTTAGAAGCAAACCTGCAAGTGGACGTCCGACAATCAAAGAATCATTTATAATAACAACATTTTTTGATTTCAAAAATTTCTGAAGATTCAATTCTCTTGTATCCTCATTCATTTCAGAAACTCCATAAAAACCATCTGAATAAGTGGATATGAACAGAAGTGTTTCTTTGACTGCTCTAACGGTTGCTGGCAAAAATCCGATCAAAGAATTTTTCTGCCAAATTGCTCCTATACTCAAGGGACTCAATCCATCCACATCTTTAGTTACCTCAATTTTTAAAAGTATATCTTTCAACTCACCCTCTATTGGCAACGGTAATTGAATAATATAGCCATGGATATCTTCGCGTGTATTCAATTTCTCAACAGCATAAGTGAGTTCTGTCATGTCTATGCTATCAAAATTCAGTATTTCAGTTTCAATGCCGACTTTTTTTGCGTCATTAACTTTATGTTTCACATAAATATTACTTGCCTCATCAAATCCTACTTGGATGATTGCAAGTCTTGGTTTTTTTTCTAGCAAGGACACTTCTGCCCTGATCTTTTCAAGTATCTCCCCAGCTATCTGTTTTCCATCAATATAGTTCATTAGGTTTATTTCAAAATTTTGTGACTAATTATACTGTAAATATAAGCATATTGGTATTTACGCTTTACTTTCGATTGATTTAGGCACTGCTTTCGGTTAATAATAATCTAATAATCTACAAAAAAAAATGGAAAAAAGATTTAATCTTCAGATAGGGAATCGGGTGTTTCCAATCAATATAAATTTACCTACAAAAGCAGGTATTTATGAATATATTTTGTACTGTATTGGGCAGATTGCAAATTTCAAATCAAAAATGTTTCTTCTTGTCTTTATTTTCGTTCTTCCTTTTTTTTCAAATACAAACAATAAGTTACTGGGTTTATTCACAGGAAATGAATGGATTGGTACTATTTTATTATTTCTTGTAACTATATTTTTGATCCGTTTTTTGATTTTCAAAAAAGGTATCAAAACTTATTTTGAGATGGATATGATCCTTATGATGTCGATATCGATCATTACAATGGTAAATTTGGTACCTTTTCTTCTCCAATCATTTTTTGATATTCAAAACTTATCAGGCACTGTTTTTCAAAATCGATCACAGATTAATTTAAGTTTTCTTTTGGGTTTGGCCACAACCTTTTTTATTGCTACAAATTTTCGGAGAGAAAATATTCGCTTTTTTATTTCTACTTTATTTGTGGGCATTATTTTTAGTATAGGATATGTAACTACAAAGCCATTACTAACGATTCTCAATTTTTTATTATTATTACTTCCATTCATTATCATATTTTTATTAGAAAGATTCAGGTTTCCAAGGCCGCAATTTTTGAGGTTTGTTTTGTATGTGATTATTCTGATTCTTCTAGCTATATTTATTCCTTTTGGTGATTCACGGATAAATAGTCCAAATCTTTTATATCCCATTTTAGCTTTAACTCCTTTCTTTATATTCTCAAATTGCTCTAAGAAAAATAGATGGGTGGCTGTTTCGATACTTTCAATAATTGCTTTCAAGGGGTTTTGGCTTAATGGATTACTTATTCACTATGTTTCAATAATTTTAATGACTATTTCAGTTTTTATATTTTTAAACTTCAAAAAATTAGCTTTAAAATTGCCAACTCTGAACATTCTTTCAAGGAAATTTTTTGCTGAAGGAAATTCAAAAAAGTCATTATTTATCATTTCTATCATATTGTTTACGATAGGGATAACACTTGGTTTTGTGCAAATCAATGAATCTCATTTATTTTCAAAAATCGTGATTGATATTACATCATGGTTGACCAATAACCAGAGTGTCTTAACTTGGTTGATCGGAGGTAATAGTTTCATCGTCTTGACTACAATTGGTGCTCTATTTGTCACCTATGGGATACTGGGGACAATTGCATTTTTTTTGATGTTTTTTGTAGCAATCTTGAAATTATCCAAAGAAAACTCGATAGATTTCTTTGGCACAGCCTCGGTCTTGAGTCTTCTTTTTACGGTTTTTTCGATGATCCTTACAGGCATCAATGACATTGGATTTTTCTTGATGTGGGTTCAGTTAGGACTTACATCTATTTCATTGTCAAAAAAAGAAGATATAAAAGAATTGGAAGTTAGAAAGTATTTGGGTGAGAAGAAGATAATTGCTATAGCAATAGAAATCTCAAGATGGATACTTATTCTATCTACAATTGGTGGTAGTTTGTATTTGTTTATTCAGATGGTTGTTCAGAAGGCATAGCTACTTCTTGTTGTTTCTCAACCTCACGCATCACTACTTGGATAAATTCAATGTTTCTGAGAATTGGTAGTTTTTCTATAACTCCGAATACTTCAGAGAGGAAAAAAAAGACAATAGCAACTCCTAGTGTTGCTCCTAGAAATTGAAAAATCCCTTGCACAAAACCTCTAAGCATAGTTGACCGAATCCCCAACCTTCTATCAATATTTGCAAGTGATACCTCTATAGAATTTGTTTTTTTTCCGTTCTTCAATTTTTCTAATTCTTTTTTTAGTTTTTCTTGAACCGTCATTTATTTTCTTTTTTTTTGTTTTGATTTGAAACTAATGTTTTCAAGAGACAGCTTTGCGGGGAAAAGAGAAATCATCGCACAATAATCTATCCAAAGTGAGAAAATCAAAAATAGCATTTCAACTCTCATCCCCTCAAGTAGCGCAAAGGGAAGCACCAAAACTGTGATAGATCCCAAAATCCAAAGAATACTTCTATTCTTTTTTTCAAACATATTCACATAATATTTGGAGATTGATTTAATTTTTGTTTCTTGGTCTTCATCATTTAAAAATACTGTAAATATGAGCTGTTCCATAATTAGTGCAAAAATAATAGCGACAAACAAGGCAAGAACAAAACTATCAACAACAAATCCGAATAGTGACAATAAACTAGCAATCCCAAGGAGGAAAATAATTATAAAACCAAAAACACACACATTTGATAAATTCAAAATAAATAATTTTTTTGAATCAAAACGTTTGAAATTGAAAATAATATTTAGTACTGTAGATATGATTGTAGCTGTTAGAAGAAATATCAATATCTCTATCCAGCCAAAATCAAATGAATTTTGGACATTAATCATCTGAATATCTGGATATTTTGTTTGTATATTATTCTTTTCTTCGTCAGAAAGAATTTCAAAATATAATCTAGTCTCATTTTCCGCATTTTCTTTATGTATGACTTTGTAATTTGATTCCAGATCAATAACTACCTGATCTAAATTTTCACCAGAAATATCAACAGCATCGGTATTTTTATATTCAGGTCCGAAATTTATTCCAAATTTCCATATAGATAAAAGAGATACAAAAAGTAAGACAGCTGAAATCCAAAATTTGTATTTAGCTGCTTCAAGATTCAAAAATTTTTTTAACATCAAGATTTGGTTAATAACTATTTTTGTAAGATATAACTTGCAATAGTTGACAAAACTAATTCAAAACTAAATACACCCGCTGCAAGAAACAATAAAAAGCCGTAGGATACTCCCAAGAATATATTTGAAATTCCTAGTGTTGCAAAAACAACCATCCCAAGTATAAAAGCAATCAACATACCCCAATATATTTTTCTGCTTTTGGTAAAAGCCATATCCCAATTTTTTGCATCAACTTCCAAAACCCAGAGGGTATTGAGAGCAATAAAGAATACTCCTAGCATGCT
>CAYSKC010000110.1:1465-3932 GCA_964431615.1 uncultured Candidatus Saccharibacteria bacterium | reverse complement strand
CCCGCACCTGAACCTCTTCCGGGTCCAACCACGATACCCTGTGATTTTGCCCAGGAGATGTAATCTTGAACGACTAAAAAGTATTCATCATATCCTTTATCGTGGATTATCGATAATTCATATTCAATTCTTTCTTTGAGAGTTTTTGTCAGTTTTGGATATCTGTTTTTAAATCTTTCATTAACCAAATCTTTTAGATGATCCTTTGATGTTTTTCCTTCGGGTGTTTTGAAGTATTTGGGTTGAATTCTATCAAAGGTTATTTCATAATCTTCAACCAAATCAACAATTTTCTGTGTATTTCTAACTGCTTCTGGGAGGTCTTTAAAAAGCTCTCTCATTTGTTGTGGGCTTTTGACAAAAAATTCTGTAGAGCCATACTGTCTTCTTTCTGGATCAGAGAGTAGTTTCCCATCTGCAATACACCATGCAATTTCTTGAATTTTGTAATCTTCTGGGTCAACATAGTGTGAATCAACAGTTGCTACGTAGGGAAGGTTATATTTGGATGCGTTAAGTTTCATTTGTTTTTCTTCCAACCCCTCCAGTTCTTTGATATTTGATCTTATTAGTTCAAAAAAAACATTTTCGAAAGTATCGGTCAAAAAATCCATCCACTCCTCGGCCATTTTGGGTTCATTGTGTTGAAGTGCCCAGTTGATAGGACTTCCGGGACACCCGGTTAGAGCTATTATTCCTTTTGAGTATTTTTTGAGAAGCTCTCTATCCACTCTTGGACGGTAATAAAATCCTTCCAAATGTCCTCTTGAAACAAGTTTTAGTAAGTTATGATAGCCCTCCTTATTTTTTGCAAGAAGGGTTAGATGGTAGTATTTCTTTCCATTTGAATCAGCTTTTCTTTTCTTTCTATCTTCGTGAGTTACATAGACCTCACATCCAAGTATGGGCTTTATCCCTATTTCTTTTGCATAATTCCAAAATTCAAATACTCCATACAAAACTCCGTGGTCTGTCAGGGCACAGGAATTCATGCCGAGAGATTTTACTCTATCCAGTAGTGTTTTTATTTTGCTAACTCCATCCAGAAGCGAGTATTCGCTATGAAGATGGAGATGTGTAAATTGTGATGACAAATTAAAACGGTAAATTGAAAATTAAAAATTGAAAATCAATTATTAAATATTGAATTGAAAATAACAAATGAAATATGTCAGAATTATTAATTGATTTTTTAAGGTTTAAGATAAGAATGGTTTATTCTATCAAATATATTAATTTTCTCTCTGATTATTTTGTTAATTGTTCGGGATAGCACTGATTCAAGTAAGATTGCTTTTATTAATTAATATGATTACAAGTTGCTTGCCATGGGCTATCTGAAAGTATCATATTCAGATTTTATTTGTTGTTCCCCTCACATTCTTCTCCCATACTTCCACATTATGTGCACCATATGCCTTTCCCATCGCAGTCAAATTCCATCCATATCTTGAAGTGTACTGACGGGAAACTTTTCCAGTAAGGTCTGTCAAAGCATCCTCAAACGATTCATAATAGACATTATTCATGTATCCATAGCAGTTGTATTTTTTGATTGGCACTTTGCATAGGTCTGATTCTGCTCCCATTATTCCGACATTTAGTCGATAATCAGCACCATTTTCTTTCGACACAGAGATAATTATATCGACATATTTCTTTTCGGCTATGGGAGAATTTTGTCTTTTCAGAAATCTCAGAAGTCGAACACTTTCTGCATCCAGATTTGAATACAAATTCTTTGGATTTTCAACCTCTATCTTTGTTTGGAAAAATATCACAATCAAAGAACCAATGAGGAAAAGTACAAATAAGGTTAATTTAATGACAATTTTCAAATCTTTTTTTTCTTTCTTCTTGCTCCTCTTCTTCATAAGTATGATATTTTACTGTCTTTAAATAATGAATACTAGTTTAACTATGCTCTTTGTTCTGTATTGTGTTTTCTATTTTTCACGATCCTTTTGCTTTATTTTATGATATAAAAGAATATATAATTTAGCGTTGTAGATTAACCAATTAGTCATAATTTTAATTATTAATTTGTAAAAAATGGGAATATGGATTCTTGTTATTTGTCTTGTGTTTTTGGGTATTTTGGTACTTGGTCTCTTGGGGTGGGGAGTATCGTTGTACAACGGTTTGATCAAACTCAGAAATTTGGTAGATGAAGCATGGAGTGGGATCGATGTACAGTTGAAGAGACGATATGACTTAATTCCAAATCTTGTTGAGACCGTCAAAGGATATGCCAAACATGAAAAAGCTACTTTTGAAAAAATTGCTGAATTTAGATCTGCATCAATGAGTGCAACTAGTCCAGCTGAGAAAGGTAAGGCAGAGGCAGGTCTGAGTGGAATGCTTAGAACACTTTTTGCTGTTGCAGAAAACTATCCAGAATTGAAGGCAAATACAAATTTTATGGATCTTCAAGGACAGTTGTCAGCAATCGAGGAAGAACTCCAAA
>CAYSKC010000110.1:0-1455 GCA_964431615.1 uncultured Candidatus Saccharibacteria bacterium | reverse complement strand
AATGGTACAGTTCGTGATTTCAATATAAAGATCGAAGTTTTTCCTGCAAATTTGATTGCTGGTATGCTCGGATTTAAGACTCGAGAATTTTTTGAAGCTGAAGAAGAAGAAAAGAAAAACGTCAAAGTCGAATTCTAAATTTTTCTTTCACAATGGAATACAAAGTTCACAATAAGCCACATCTAATCGAGATTATGTTTTTTTCGACATTTGTGAGATATATGAGTATTAGATATGTGCTTGCGGGGTGTTTTATTGTATTGGTGCTAACTTTCATAATTACTGGGTTATTTGATTTGAGTATTTTATTATCCCCTTTTCTGTTTGTTTTTACGTACGTTCTTGTAGAGTTGATGTTTCAATTTGTGACTTTTGTGAATTTGATTTTGGGAAAAAAAATGTTTCTTTCTGACGTTGATGTATTATTTACACAAGAAGGCTTGAAAGCTGAGAGAAAGGAATATTCTTCGTTTGTAAAATATGGCATGGTTAAAAGAGCATATTTGTTTTCAAATTATCTATTCCTAAATTTTAAATTTCCAATAAAATCAGGATTTATCAAGCTTGAAGATACCGAGAACCGAGAGGAATTATTAAAATTTTTGGAAATGAAATTTCAGATCAAAAAATTATTTATTTAAGTATATGAAAAAAGAAAAAGTGTATTTTCAAAACACGAAAGGATTGAGTTTATGTGGTGTTTTGTCCGAAATTCCGGATTCTGATACTGCTATTTTGATTTGTCATGGATATACCTCAAACAAGGATAGACCAGTGATAACGAATATAGAGAAAGTTTTGGAAGATAAGTACACAACTTTTCGTTTTGATTATTCAGGGATTGGCGAGAGTGAGGGGTGTGATGAGGATCTGATTTTGTCACAAGAAATAGATGATCTATTGTCAGCGATAGATTTTTTGAAACAGAAAAAGTATAAGAAATTTGGGATAGTCGCAAGAAGTTTTTCTGGAACTGTTGCAGTTGTAGTTGCCAACAAGGAACCAAATATTAAGTTGATGATTTTTTGGAGTTGCCCGATTGATTACACAGAACATATCGAAAACACTGAAACAAAAGAAACTTTGATAGAGTGGGAAAAAATTGGATACAAAGAATACGTAAATCGGGATGGGGTTGTATTCCACAAACCCTATGATCTGTACAATGATGTACAGAAATATAATGGTTGGAAATTTGCAAAAAATATAGGTGTTCCCATCCTGATTTTGCATGGAACTGTTGATGATGATGTGTCGGTGAATCAAGCAAAAAAGCTTAACGAAGTTGTCAAAGGTTCAAGAATTGAATTGTTTGAAAATGAAAACCATCAATTCTCTGACGGGGCTTCAAAAAAAGCATTGTTTTTGATTCGAGAATTTGTTGATGGTATTTTAGCTAGTTAATCTGAGTTACGAATTAACTAAAAATTGAAAACAAGTATGGATTATGAGTTT
>CAYSKC010000109.1:2380-3937 GCA_964431615.1 uncultured Candidatus Saccharibacteria bacterium | reverse complement strand
ATTCCCATCTGTAAATAATTCCAAAATAAAACCTAACGTAATGAAAGGTACAAAAGGTATCAAAACCCCTTTAAGTTTTCGATCAAAAACTAATGCCTTAATTGTTCCTATCAATGCACCGACAAAAACAGAAATAAAGAAAACATCTATCACTCCAGTATAACCTACAATCAATCCAATTAATGCAAATATCCATACATCTCCCCATCCCATACCTTTCCCTTTTGATATAATTATTAAGAACACTATGATAAATACACCCAGTACACTTCCGATCAGTTTTTGACTGAACATCTCAAACTGAATACTTCCAAATAAAACTAAGACAATCTGTATAAGAAATATAAACATATATAATATAAAGACACTACTTACAGGTACTTCCATAAAAACATAATCATAATACGCCAGATAAATAAAATAAACCTATAAGAGCAATAAATATAACCTTGGATATTTCAAATATTTCATTGAAATAGAGTAGAGATGTTATTACAAAAAAAATACCAGAAAAAAGTTCCAATACTGGGTACGAAGGATCAATCTTAGCTCCACATTTAAAACACTTTCCACGTCTTAAGAAAAAAGATATGATCGGAATTAAATCAAAAAAACCCAATTTCCTCCCACATGTATCACATACTGAACGTGAAGAATGGACTTTACCGAGCGATTTAGAGGTCTTTTGGGATCTTTTTACCAACAATCCTATGAAACTTCCAACACATGCCCCAAAGGAGAAAATAAGGAAATAAAGTACTATCATCAAAGTTTCCATCATATTAAATACTCTGTCCAATACTATAAATTGGTAAATAAATACCTATTGCCAAAAAAGCTACAACTCCTCCGACAATAATCAATATCATCGGTTCCATAAGTTTATTTAAGTTATCCGTCATTTCATTTACTTCATCGTCATAAAATTTTGCCATATCTTCCAAGACAGAATCCAATTTTCCAGTCTCCTCTCCGATAGCTACCATCTTCACAATAAGTGGTGGATATACCTCAGACTTAGACAATGCAACTGCAATTGGTAAACCATTTTTAATATCCTCTTTCCCCTCAAGAAGAGCATTTTTAAAATGAATATTATTTAAAGCACTACTAACAATTTGTAATGCTTCAACGATAGAAACGCCACTTTTCAAAAGCATTGAGAGCAATCTTGAGAATTCTGCAATATGAACCTTCGAAATTAATTGCCCAAATATTGGAAGTTTCAACATCAATTTATCTATTAGTAATCTTCCACTTTCGGTTGAATAATAATACTTGTACCCAAATACTATTGAAACAACGATGATTGATACAGAGCTACACCCAATTGGACTTGATAAGAAATGACTGAGAGAGACAAGAAAAGAAGTTACCCAAGGTAATTCCTCAACCCCAAAATCAGCATATAAATCTTCAACTGCTGGAACCATGTACATTATCATAACTGCAACAACAATAACTATTACAACAAATATTATTGCAGGATAAATCATAGCTCCACGTATTTTTGATGACAATTTCTTGCTTTTTTCAAGATCATCAGCTACTTTTTGC
>CAYSKC010000109.1:0-2370 GCA_964431615.1 uncultured Candidatus Saccharibacteria bacterium | reverse complement strand
CAGCATTTCAAAAAGATTACCACTTGCTTCGCCTGCACGTATCAGGTTCAATTGGACATCATTGAACATTTTTGTATTTTTTTGCATTGCATCAGAAAGGTTGATACCTCCTTTTTCGATATCATTCAAAACATTTTCAAGGTTCTTTTTCAAAGCCTCATCTTTCGTCTGTTGAATTACTATTTCCAAAACCTGAGTTAGTGGAAGTCCTGCCCCTATCATTGTTGCAATCTGTTTTGCAAAAAGAACTTTGTTTTTAAGTGACACATTGGGCATTTTATTCTGGAATAATTCCTCCAGATAATTCACATTCTCTTCAATATCAATAATCACATATCCTTGTTCTTGGAGAAAACGAGCAAGTTTGTCTTCGCTCCCAGCCTCCTGCTCACCTCTTATTTCATTACCATTACGATTTACTACATGATATTTAAACAATGCCATTTATATCTAATAATATTTATAAACCAATCCCAACAAGTTGTTTCAACTCATCGGGTCTTACTGTATAAGCGAGTGCTTCATTTAAATCAAGAATACCTTGACTTACCAGTTTTGCAAGTGATTTTTCTAGACTAATCATGCCAACATCACTTCCAGTCAATATCATGTTATCAATTTGATATGTTTTTCCTTCACGAATAGCATTCTTGACAGCTGATGTCCCTATCAATATTTCTATTGCAACTCTTCTTCCACCATTTTTGAGAGGTATCAATCTTTGAGAAATAACAGCTGATAAAACATTTGCTAGTTGTCCACGAATTTGTGTCTGTTGATGTTCTGGAAAAACATCTATCATTCTGTCAATTGCTTGAGAGGCTGAATTTGTATGTAATGTTGAAAAGACTAAATGACCCGTTTCTGCAAGCGTAATCGTTGCTGCTATTGTTTCATAATCACGCATTTCCCCAACCATCACTACATCAGGATCTTGTCTCATTGCCGACCTCAAAGCCTTCTCCCATGAGATTGTATCTTTTCCTACCTCTCTCTGATCAACCAAAGCCTGTGCCTTCGGGAAAATATACTCAATTGGATCCTCTATTGTAATAATATGTTTTGCTGATGACAAATTTATTTCGTTTATAATAGCTGCAAGAGTGGTACTTTTTCCACTACCAGTTGGACCAGTTGCAAGTATCAACCCATGGGGAACATTCACAAAGTCATGAAGTATTTCTGGTAAATATAGCTCCTCTATAGTTTTAATATCTGAATTTATTAATCGAAAAGCTGCTGAGATGTTGCCACTTTCAAAAAAAACATTGACTCGGAACCTTATTCCAGCTCTGTAAGAAACAGAAAAATCAACTTCTTTTTCTTTTATTAGTTTTGCAAAAAGCATATCTCCCATAAGGTTTTTAAACAGTTCAAAACCCCTTTCTTTACTCAAAACATTTGATCCAGGTATCTTTTCAAGTTGTCCATCAACTCGAAGGATCGGAGGATGTCCTACACTAAAATGCAGATCAGAGGCACTCTTTTGAAATGCTATTTCCATATAAGATTGGATGCTAGTTTTCTCTGTAGAAAACTTTTCTTTCAAAGGAGTCATCTTCTTCTCTTGGCTAATCTCTGAAGTTGCAATAGATTGACGAATTTCGTTTTGAGTAACAAAATTTGGAGTAATAGGAAATGTATCAGTTGTAGGAGCTAGATTCTGATCTTGAACTTTATTCAACAAATGATTACTCATTGTGCCATTTACTGACTGATTATCGTTTGCCGACATTTGATTTTGTAAAGAATTTATTAATGGCATTTTTTTTCAAAAATATATTAACTACAGACTAATTTACAACTCTTAGCACTTCTGATAATGTTGTGATACCCTCGAGAATTTTTAGATATCCATCCTGTTTCATAGTGATCATTCCATTTTTTCTTGCTTCCATCTGTATCTCCATTGCAGACTTATGTTCCATAATCAATTCTGCAATTCTTTCATTTAATGACATAACTTCATAAATTCCAATTCGACCACTATATCCAGTTCCATTACACGCCGTACATCCATCTCCTTTATATAAAACGATTTTATTTCCTAATGACTTATCTTTATTAGGTGGATAAGCCTCAATATTGAAACCATTCAACCCATCAAGGACCTTTTTCAACTCCATTGCCTCTTTCGGTGTTGCCTCATAGGCTCTTTTACATTTTGTACAGATTTTTCGAACTAGTCTTTGAGCCATAATCGCATTTATTGTTGACGCAAGAAGAAATGACTCAACATCCATGTTTTGTAGCCTAGGAATAGAAGCACCAGAATAATTTGAATGAAGTGTTGCAAGAACAAGATGACCAGTCAAAGAAGCTTGAACTGCTAAATTTGCCGTTTCTTTATCACGAATTTCTCCAACCATA
>CAYSKC010000108.1:0-3939 GCA_964431615.1 uncultured Candidatus Saccharibacteria bacterium | reverse complement strand
TAGATGTAACAACTCATTCTAGCAATTTTGTCGCATTTTTAATGATTATATTCCGGAGTTTTCCCTATCTAGAAATAAATCATGGATAATAACGAAAAATAATGAGAATATTACTAAACATTAATACCAAATAATTCAATTTGTTTAATAACTATTGAAATATCATTTAAACAAAAAAATATAACTCAATACTAAATATCAAAAAAAAATGAATTTAATTTTTGGTATCTGTATAATTATTTAGTTTAATGAGATCAATATGCGTCTACCTACACTCAAGGATAAAGACAAAATAAGCAATAACTTTCTAGATAAACTAGGTCTTCAAAAATTGGTAAAATTTCTTGCTAGAATGGGTCTACACGCCAATCATATAACTATTATTAGCCAATTATCAAACCTAATCTCAATAGTCTTCCTATTTGAAAATCACGAGCTATTTGTAGTTTTTTTTCTATCTCACTTTTTATTTGATGCCTTGGACGGATATTTTGCAAGAAGTGTAGGGCAGACATCAAAACTTGGGGACATATTGGATCATGGTGGAGATACACTATTTACAATGCTTGGACTTATCAAAACTTTTATATATTATCCAGATCCACTTTCTCTAGTTGCGCTTGTGACTTATCCTTTTTCTTTTTTGGAGTTTATACGCCTAAGATTTTTACAGAAACAACTTCCGGTTGCTATCTTTCCATATTTCTATATATTTGGATTTTATCGCATTGGTCTTCTTGTACACTTGACGGTTCTTATTCTTCAGATGTTGCTAATTGAATTTAAAATGCTCCCAAAAAACAAACTGAAGAAAAAGACTTATTCTAAATAATGGGTTGTGGATATAGGATTTTGGATATTGAATCACGAATATCTCAAGAAAAATTACGTCGGATTTGGACTGATCAAATATCTTGTATTTATCTATTTGCGGTTATGATATAGTATCCCATTTTTTTCCAGTCGGCTTTACCCCTACCTTTAAACAATTCTGCTTTGATATTTGAAAAACCAACATCTTTCAAAAGATCTTGGAATTTGACAATAGATATTTTGTGATCACCATAGAAATAGTCATCATGCTGTTCGGTCATTACGTTTCTGAAATAATTGACCATATATTGGTTTTTTTGTGACTTGTAGAAGTCAATATTTGCTTCAAGAAATACGTTGTTTTTCTTTTTTCTATCCTCGTCGTTTTTATAATCTGGGATGAACGAATCCATCACAACAAGCCGACCATCAGCAAAATCATCAAGATTATTGAAAATGTTTTTGAGAAATGTTCGCTTTTTATCTGGGAAAATATGACCGATTACAAATGAAAAAGTAATTACCTGAAATGGATTTCCCCCAAAATACTCATGCGCAGTAGCATCGGTTCTGGACAGCCTCACGACATGCCTTTTGGACTCGTCAAAAAACTCACTAATAGGCTCCATACCATAAAATCTTTCTATTTCCTTTGCTCTCTCCTTCAGTACAAGAAATTTTGTCAAAAAAGTACCAGTACCAGTTCCAATCTCAAGCATACTTTCTATCGGAAACTCATATTTTTTTTGAAATTTTGAGAGAAATTCACCTAAAAGTTGATTTTCACTGAGAAGTCGATTATAGTTTTCAATATTTATTTCTCCCTTTTTTGCGTTACTTGCCATAAAATGTTGAGTGGATGAAAACAATACCGTAATTATACCAAAAATTGACCGATTAAGCCAGATTTTAAAGGATTATGGACATATTTAAAAAGATAAAACAGATTATTTATGGTATTCTCGCTATCGTAATTTCAATAATTACAATCAGACTTCTGCTCAAATTTGTAGGAGCAAATTCGTACACCCCATTTGTCAGCTTTTGGATGGACTTTAGTGACTTTTTTGTCTTACCTTGGATTGGAATAGCGCCCAATCTAACTTTCTTCGGAAATTCTGTAATTGAAATATCAGCAATCATCTCAATACTTTTTTATGGTGTGATCGGGTTTCTTCTAAACAATTCCATATCCTCACTCAATGAGGAAAGTTCAAGAAGCGTGCTGGTCTCATTTGTTGATTCACTATTCAAGATTGTGGAATTTGTACTTGGAACTAGGATTATTCTAAAGCTTTTCGGTGCAATATCAAGCCTGTTTGTAGAATTTATCTATGCTTTTACTGACTGGATAAGAGAGCCATTCACTGGTTTGATCAAAGATTTTCATTTTGGGATGGTGACAGTTGAAATCAGCACGATAATAATTCTTGTGATTGTGATACTTATGGATATTGGAGTTGATGAACTTTTTAGAGCAATTTTCAAAAGAACTGACCACAGATGAAAAAAATACTCAAAATTTCAAAATATTTCCTGTTTCCAATTGTTATGTTTTGCACTTTTTACTGGGTGACAATTCTTTTATTTTTTTCAAGTCTTCATAGTGAAAAACTACCTGTATCCATAATTCAGGATAATGAGCTTCAATCATTGATAAAAGAAGAAACTGGAGTAGAAATTAAAGAAATCAAAATTTCAGAAACGCCCAAACTCTTTGCAGTTATGATTGGTATTCCAACTCAACCTCAATTAATTCTTTCTAGAGGTTTGTACGACTCTTTTTCTGATTCAGCCAAAGAATATGTGGTTTTACACGAAATAGGTCATTATGTTCTTTTCCAAGGAGTAATAGAATGGGGGATAGGGATTTTGTTTATAATTATTGGCATACTAATTTTGCGTAAAATTAAACCAGCCAAATATTTTATTTTAGTCTCAATTTTTCTTGGACTTTTTTTGGGAATAATTTTGATACAGGTTGGAAAAATTAATGAAATAAAAGCTGATAAGTACGCAGTAAGTAAAATTTCCAATCCACAGGGCATGATTGAAGCAACAAACAATTTTCGAAATTATCAAGGAACAAAATACTCCGAAAGTACCAATGTATTTTTAGAGCTACTTTTCTATAGGGGAAATCCATATGAAAACAGGATCAAGATGGCTAAGGATGAAATACATTCAAGAAAAAATCCATCCATAGATCATCAATGAACTTCAGCTATTCTTTTGCTATAATCGTCCTGCAATAAAAATGGTTTTACTCATCACTTGCAAATTCGCATTTGATGATTCTTAAACAAGAATAGCTATTTAAAAAATGAATAAGACCACATTTATCATTTGACAATTCGTACTTCATCATTGACTTGTTATTTGGCCATTTAGATTTTGTCATTTATTGATGGGGAATCCTGTCTTCATCTCATACTGAGACTTCGACAGGTAAGCGTCTTTCTCCAGAGAGGGACGAAAAAGATAGGACACCGGGCTTTCTATTGATTTTTTTTCACGAACAAGGTGAGTCAATGAAAAATTATAGTCCGCCTCTGGCTGGGAAGCTAAATCGCGAATCAAATAAGTATAATGTATGAAACCTATGTATTAAAAAGCCTAAAGGATGGCATAAGATATGTTGGATCAAGTCTTGATGCAAAGGAAAGATTGAGAAAGCACAATAATGGAGCCAATCGATTCACAAAAGGACATAGACCTTGGGTGATAATGTATGTTGAAAGTTTTACTACTAAAACTGAAGCAATTAAAAGAGAAAAATTTTTGAAATCTGGTCAAGGCCGTAAGTGGCTAGATCAAAATAATATCAAATAAAAAAAATTGGGGGATCGTCTAAAGGTAGGACACCGGCCTTTGAAGCCGCGAATCGGGGTTCGAGTCCCTGTCCCCCAACTTTATCACCAGAGCAAAAAATGAAACAAACGCTTTATCATGTTGATAAGCTTAAAGAGAGGGATATTGTTTATATTATTTGGAATGGAGAAAAATACGAGTACAAAGTTGACTCGATAGTTGATGGTGATAATAATCCAAGCCTAAGCGGTAAAACTATAATCTACACTTGTAAATTCATGTCTTCTGACCGAAGAGTATTTGTGATATTAGAAT
>CAYSKC010000107.1:0-3939 GCA_964431615.1 uncultured Candidatus Saccharibacteria bacterium | reverse complement strand
TGGAGAGACTGATGTAGAGAAAAAAAATGTAATTGCTGCAAAAATTGAGGATTTGACAAATCACACATACATTATTTTTGGCTGTTCTACTTGGGATTATGGAAGTTTGCAATATGACTTTGAACCTTTCCATGAAGAGATGAAAAACTTTGATTTTTCAGGAAAAAAGGTAGCTATTTTTGGTTGTGGAGATAAAGCATATGGAGATACTTATTGTCTAGCACTCAAAACTATCAAAAATACTGTAGAAGAAAAAGGTGGAAGAATAATTATTGAAAATATGGATATAAGTGGTGATTTGAGCGATGAAAACATTGAACGAATACATGAATGGGGAAAAAATCTTGGATCTAAGATTTTGAATTTATAATTTAACTCAACATAATGTCATACAAACCCTCACAAGAAATTTTGGAGAAATATGCAGACCTTTTGGTCAATTTTGCACTTGGCTCAGGTAATGGAGTTAAGCCTGAAGAGGTGGTCATTTGCTATGTAGATGATATAGCAAAACCTATGCTTCTAGAACTTCACAATGCAATATTGAAAGCTCGTGCTCATCCAATACTTAGAATGAGTCCTTCTGGTTTTGCCAAACAATTTTATGAATTGGCTGATGAAAAACAGCTTGTTTTTTTTCCGGAAGAATACAACAAAGCAACATGCAATTTGATTGATCATCAGATAGGTATTATTTCTGATGTAGATCCCCATGAATTATCAAATGTTGATTCAAAAAAAATTTTTACGAGTGCAGATGCAAAAAGACAGATGAGAGAATGGTTGTTTGAAAAAGAAAATAAGGGTTTGTTCACTTGGACTTTGGGTCTTTATGGAACTGAAGCTATGGCAAAAGAGGCGGAAATGACTCTTGAAGAGTATTGGGAGGTAATCATCAAAGCATGTTATTTGGATAGAAAAGATCCAAAAATTGAATGGAAAAGAATTTTGGGTGAACAAGAGAGAATCAAAAAAGCCTTGGATGACTTGAAAATTGACTGGGTGCACATTGAAGGAGAAAGAATAGATCTCAATGTAAAGCTTGGGATGTATAGAAAATGGATGGGAGGGACAGGAAGAAATATTCCAAGCTACGAAATTTTTATATCCCCTGATTGGAGAGGTACTGAAGGGACGATTTATTTTAATCAACCGCTTTATCGATATGGAAATATCGTCAAGGATATTGAATTGGAGTTTAAGGAGGGCAAAGTTGTGAATTTTCACGCAAGTCAAAAGATGGAATTAATTGAGAATATGCTCAAACGTGAAAATGCTGACAAAATTGGAGAGTTCTCACTAACTGATGCAAGGTTTTCGAGAATTGAAAAATTTATGGCAAATACACTATATGATGAAAATACTGGTGGAAAATATGGAAATACTCATATTGCACTTGGGAATGCTTACAAGGATAGTTATACAGGTGATCCTGATAAACCAAGAAAAGATGAGTGGTTTGAGATGGGTTACAACCAGTCTCCAGAACACACTGACATAGTCTCAACAGAAGATAGAACAGTAACAGCTCATCTTTTGGATGGTAAAAGTCTTGTAATATACAGAGACGGTAAGTTTACTGTATAGTAATATTCCAAACATTTCCTAAAATGAATTGGAATAACCATTTTTTTCTAAAAAGACATTTATATTCTAGATCTTGTCTTCAGGAAAGAATTCTTGCAAGTACAAATAGCCAGTCGGAGAGTCGATTGAGGTAAACCATTGTTTCACGGTTAATTTCCTCCTCATTTGATAGTTTCACAACGCTTCTCTCTGCTCTTCTGCAAATTGATCTAGCAAGATGTGTGAAACTTGCCTCTTTTGAGCCTCCCGGAAGTATAAAATTTGTGAGTTTTGGTAGTTTTGCTTCCCACAAATCAATTTCATTTTCGAGAAGATCAATATCTTCCTTGTTTATCCTATTTACATTGTTTTGAAATTTTTTATCTGAATCGAAAGGAGTTGCAAGATCGGCTCCAAGACGAAGGAGATTTTTCTGTTCTCTTTCGAGTTTGCAATTGACTTTAGAACTATTTATAAACGAACGAACAAGACCAAGACTAGAATTCAACTCATCAACGTTTCCATAAGATTCAATTCTGATATTTGCTTTTGTGATTCTTCTTCCCCCAAAAAGAGATGTTTCGCCTTTGTCACCTGTTTTTGTATATATTTTCATAATTAATGTGAATTACGAATTGAATAGAATTACGTTTATTTTTGTATCTCGGTAATCTAATTCAAATCCGGCTTTTTAATATAAAGATCTTTTCTTTCGTTACTTTTTTACATTGCCAAAAAAAGTAACCAAAAAAGCTAGTCACTGTACTCATGAATTTGAATATCTAAATGCTCATTCACTAATTTTTAGGTTATCACTTAAAAAAATCTTAACGCTCATTTCACCTAGATATTCTAAATTCATTTCGTAACGTGACAATACTTAAACTCACAATCCATACTTGTTTTCAATTTTTAGTTAATTCGTAACTCAGATTAATTAGTAATTTGGTTCAAATTGGATAGTGTCATCTCTTTCAAATTCTTTTGCTTTTTCTATTGAAAGATTTTCCTTATTCATAATAATCAATGCAAACATAATCCCAAGAGCTAGAGCAGCCAATAGAATAATAATAAGACCAGTCATAAATGCTGAGGAGGGTAATTTTTTTTCTTCTGCCATCAATTGGTGGATATGAATTAAAAACTCTTGTTTTTATAATAATACCTTTTAAATAATTCTACAGGCATGAGAGATATTATTACAAGACCAATAACAAAAATAATTGATGGAAGATCCAATGGTACTGTTTTCATGAAGATATTAAATATCGGAATGTATATTATCAAGGCTAAAAATAATATAGATAAAATAATTGAAAACAATAAATATTTGTTGTTGAATGAAAACCTAGAAAGTATTGAATATTTTGTCCGGACGATGAATGCTAATCCAAGTTCATAAAAAACGACTGAAGAAAAAACTAGTGTCCTTGCTTTTGTCAGTTGGTAATCACTCAAGCCATCGTTCCACCAAGGATAGAAAAATGAGAATGTTAATAGGACCATAATCAAGCCACTAATCCCTGCAATTAGTATAAATGGCCAAAGATTATTTAGTATTCCTATATTTGGATCTCTGGGAGGTCTATTCATGATTTTGTCATCGTGTTTGTCGAGTGCGATAGCAAAAGAGGGAAGACCATCAGTTATCAGGTTTATCCATAGAATATGTATAGGACTAAATACAAGTGGAATTCCAGCGATAAGTGAAAACAGAACAGCAAAAATCTCATCAAAATTGGCTGTCAAAACAAGTTTGAGAAAATTTCTAATGTTTTGGAAAATCTCTCTACCCTCTTTGATAACCTTTGGCAGTGTTGCAAAATTGTTGTCTAGGAGTATCATGTCAGATACTTCTTTTGTTAGATCAGAGCCATTTTCTACAGAAAAACCTATATCAGATGCTTTGATAGCTGGTGCATCGTTTACTCCATCTCCTCCCATAGCAACTACGTGACCATTTTGTTGAAGTGCTTTTAATATTTTGAGCTTGTGTTCTGATGTGACACGAGCAAAAATCGAATGAGTTTCTACAACCTCTCTCAATTTCTGTTCATCGAACATATCAATATCATTACCATTTATTACTTCTCCATTTGGTATCCCTACTAAGCTTGCAATAGCTTTTGCTGTGAGTGCATGATCTCCCGTAATCATTATAACCCTTATTCCTGACTTGATAGTTTTTTGAATGGACTCGTATGCTTCTGCTCTTGGTGGATCATATAAGCCTAGAAGGCACATGAAGTTTATTGATTGAACGTTTGCATAATCTTTATCCAATATATCCTCTTTGGAATATGCTAGTGCAATAACGCGTAGGCCTCTACTTGCCATCTGATTATTGAGGTCAAGTATTTTTTTTCTTTCTTC
>CAYSKC010000106.1:2663-3969 GCA_964431615.1 uncultured Candidatus Saccharibacteria bacterium | reverse complement strand
ACAAAAAACCATATTCGGTTTTATTTTCTATTTCTTCAAGCACTTTTACAATAGTTCGTGTTTTGTCACGATCGGATTTTATAATTACATAGTCAGCCCAATCATTGGTTTCCATAATTGAATACCCAATAATTTTTGTGGATGGAGATACTTTTCGTAGTCTTTCAGTAATTTTTTTTCCATCTTCATTATTGATTTCCAAGTATGTATCGATGATTGCAATATCGGGTTTCAATTTCCCATTTTCGATTTTTTCAAAAACTCCCTTCAACTCTTCTTTGTTGGTAATTTTGATTGGATCAGGAAGTCCCATATTGTAGAACACAAGATCCAAAGTTGTTGAATAAAAATCATCAGATTCAAATTGAAGGATTACAGGATCAGCTTGAGACATAAAAAAATAATATTTTCAAAATTTAAGTATAAACATTTTAAATAAAAATAATTCGCATTTTTATAAAATAGACAGGTGATTTATTATCTTAAACGACCTCTGATTTTCGGTATGTGTCTAGAAAATTTCTTCCAATGATCTATATTATGAGGATTAACAATACCAGGGATAGTTACATTTGGATGTTGTTTCAAAATCTCTTTTATATCATCAGCTGTTGCCATACGAGTTTTACCCTTAAGATTATTCATTTCATTACCAATAACATGGGCCTGACTCTTATTCAAAAGATAAATCGCACCCCCCACAACTGCGACGGTTATACCGAGTGTTGCAAGACCTCTGACCAAATCTTCAAATGCTTTTCGTCTTGCCTCATCTTCAATTTTCAATACATCTTTTTCAAATTTCCGAATGACTTGTTCAACCCTTTCTTTCAACCCTAGTTCCAGTCCTTCAGTTCCACTTTCAGCTTGATAATTTGGATTGTTTGTCAATTTATTGAACTAAAAATTTTAGATAAATTTTCTCCCAATTTCTTTTCATCTTCTTTCTCTGAATTTTTGAGAGTTTCAATATCACCAGCAAGTTGGGCTTTGTATTTGGAGATAACTGAAACGATGGATTCTTGATAATCATCAATCGTTTCCTCAAGTTTTTCAAGCTCGGATTCGGTTAAACTAGGAACAACCTCAACAATCACCTTCTTTTCTTCATCAGAAAACAGTGGCGTTGCTTTTATTTTTTCAATTAAGCTTTCTTGCAAGCGAGATACTAATAACAATATGAGGACATTATACAGGTTTTTGCAAAATGGTCTATTCTTTCTCACGCTGCTCTATTCTTTTTTATCTATTCTTTTTACATTCAACTCTCAAATTTGAAATTTTCATAATAATATAAAAACTTGTA
>CAYSKC010000106.1:0-2640 GCA_964431615.1 uncultured Candidatus Saccharibacteria bacterium | reverse complement strand
TTTGCAGACAGTATGATCAAATCAAGTTTTATAAATTATCAAAATGGAAAAAATAGTTCCTCAAACCGAGAATCAAAATTATTCAATACATAACAAAGATTGGCTCAAAGCTGGCCTTTTAGGTATTAGCTCATTCATCCTTGCAGGAATCAATCCTTTGTTGAGTGCTGCTTTGGGGTATGTAGGAGCAAAAGCTTATGAAAACGAAACTGGCAAAAAAGTAGGTGCGGGTGGATACACAGTTGCTGGTTTCTTCGGTGCTGGAATCATCAACCCCTATACAATTGATGCTGTTGCATCCTAATCTTTTCAAATATTCAGGTATAATGGTTTTGAATTTAATATATATACTATGAAAAACCTCTTTCGAATATTTTTGAATTTTGTGATTACAGGACTTCTGATCATTTTTTTCAATATTCTTGGTTGGATTAATATCATTGAACCTCCGACACTAATTGATCAGCCCAAACTGAATCTACTACTAATAGGTATTATCATCGGACTTCAAATGTTGATAATCGGAGAAATCTTTGAATTTGTGTATTTCATCGCAAAGCTTGCTACATTTGGATTTGCGAAACTACTCTACCCTATCTTCTTTATTATTGTGGGGTATCTCAAACTAATTATTCCTATGTTCTATCTTCTAAACTGGTATAAACCGACCTTTGATTTTCTACCAGTGCTTCTAATGTCTGTCGCGGTTGGACTTGTCCGGATACCAAAATGGGTGATTGAAAAGAAAGATTGACAAAACAAGTCACAGAGTAAGCTAGATGTGATTAATTTCAACCGATTATATAAAGCTCGTTTATCGCCCTTGTAATTCCCGTATAGAGCCATCTTTTCCATTCATCATCAGACATTTTTGGAAATCTTTCTTCAAATAGAATTACTTTTTGGGCTTGGCTTCCCTGAGCTTTGTGGACCGTCAGTGCATATCCCCTATCAAACCTTCCTCCAAACTTGGTTGGATGAAGACCGTTTACTTTCTGGATTGGGTTTGGCGAATCTATTTGCATTTTGAGAATATGACCTCTGTATGTTTCCTCTTCTCCTTCCAACTCAATTTCAGCATAATAATGGTATTTTCCATCATCGTAAATTTTTTTGACCCAACCAAGCATACCGTTTACAAGCTTCACTACATGGTCGTTCTTGAGACAGATTACTCTCTCCCCAGCCTCAAGACCCTGCCCTTCATACCCAAGATTTGAACGAATTTTTTTATTTAAAGCAAGTCTTGTTTTGTTGTACCCACACAAAACCATCATATCATCATCAAATGACATCAACATATCTTCAATATCATTTCCTGTATCAGGGTCAAAACGATTAAGCTTTGCAACACCTTTTCCGTATTTTCCATGAGGGATGTGACCTTCTTCTCTTGCAAGTATTGAAAGATGAATAATCGGATTATTTTCAGCTTGCCTGTGAATTTTTTCAAGAGTGAAAATTGGTTTTTGCATTAGATTAAACTCTCCATGAATTGGTGGTAACTGCCCGTGATCGCCAACCGCTAGCACTGGAATTTTGTAACTTAAAAGATCACCCCAGATTTCTTTGTTTACCATCGATGCTTCGTCAATGATTATCAAATCTGCACTTACCTTTTCTTTTTTGTCCCATCCCAAAATTTCATGATTATCATTCATTAAAGCCGTATAAATAAGCGAATGTATTGTTGAAACACTATCTTTTGGACCGAGTGCTTTGAGTTCCTTGAGCTTGAGTTCAAGAACTCTCGCCGCTTTTCCAGTATAAGCACAAAATGCAACTTTTTTGACCTTTTCCCCCTTCAGTTTTTCACGAAGGTGGGCAATCAAAGTGGTCTTACCGGTTCCAGCAAATCCCCCCAGGGTAATGAACTGGGACTTTTTTGATCGATACCAGTCCAGAATACTCTCAATTGCATGTTTTTGATCTGATGTAAGCTCTATCATGCCATTATAATAAACTCGAAACCATTAAAACTCTAAAGTCTAAAGTAGTTTTTTGAGAAATAAAACATCTGAAACCAGGAAAATAACCAGTAAGAATATATCACATTGGATGAATAGCTTTGAATAATTGATCTTCGCTACAATTTATGGCCGGATGTGATGTTGTTCCAACAACCATTTTGGTTGATTAGTTCTTGGGTCAACTAATTCTCTGGATCTTAAGTAATCTTCTACATTCTCATACCCTCTCATTTCTGGAACTACCTTCCGAAATAATGGTTCATTACCCTGATGAAGATGGGCTATTGCGGTTTCCAGTTCGTTCCGACTACCTGGTCCTTTTGACGCTAGTTCTTTTAATATTTGAACCGCCTGTCCTGATGTCATTTCGACAGAAGGTGCTCCATAACCTGATGCCTGACCCAAAGCATCCTTCAGTGCGGCAGGTTGTTCTCGTGTCAGATTTTCTTGAGGAAAAAGTTTACCGGTCTCCCCCCCCCCCTAGAAATTCGCGCAAATGGGTCTATATAGTCTGTCATGATCAATTTTCTTTAATAAATATCCGTTCTCTCTCATCCTTCGATTCAATTCAAAATCCCAGAATGTTGTGGTGTTCGGGTCAGTAACCCAGAAATTAATTTTATCAACAGCACTTCTCCTATGCATATTTACACAAGTAACTTTATCGGCA
>CAYSKC010000105.1:2285-3971 GCA_964431615.1 uncultured Candidatus Saccharibacteria bacterium | reverse complement strand
CTTTTAGGATACTTTCATTTGAAATGGTGTGTAACTCACCATCATCTATATCTTGTTGAAAAAAAACAGAATCAAAATTAAGGAATTCGTTCATAATATTGCTAACTATGGGGATAATCAATTATGTTTGATCTACAAATAAATTTTTGTACTTTTTCCAACTCACAAGCATTGAAACAAACTGCAAAGTCAAAAAAAGAGGGATTATACCAACACCAAAACCGCTTTTTGTAGTTATACCAATTACAATATTGAACAATATCAATCCCGTGTGGTAAATAGTAATTAGTAAAACCGCGGCAAATTTGATAGAAAGATTTTTTATGAAACGCATTAGAATGAATGCACCAAAATATGGTACAGAAAAAAAATAATGCCATTATAGATATCATTACCCACTCAAATGTTTGAAATTTTACTATGTCTGAATCCAAAATGAATGGTCCAATAAGAATTCCAATAAGGGTTGAGAAAAACATGAATATTGAAGCAACTTGTGTATTATTCATTATAGTTACAGGTGAGGACTGAACGGCTTTTTTTATCAGTTTTTTTTCATATTTATCTTGAAGAGTTGTAAGTATAGCTTTTTGTGATTTACCCTCAATCAAATAAGTATTTACTGCTGTTTGTATCTCTTCCATCTTGAAATTTAAATATATAAAGTATTGTATTTATATTTATTGAGTACAGTTTCTAATTCTTTGTAGGTTTTGCCTGCAAGCATCCCTCCAGCCAGAAGTTCTTCATGGGATACATCTACAAGACAAAAGTCTGGAATTTCAAACAGATCTTTTTTTTCAGCAGTTTGGAATTCAACATCAACTATCACAAGACCTTTAAGCTCATCTTGAAATACATCAATCTCACAAGTAGAATTTTCAATAGGGTACAAGTACCTTATTTTTCTAACTTTTTTTCCCTGAATAATTTTGAGTGCCTCATATTCATCAGAAGATAAACTGATGTTGTCCTCAATCTGCGTTGAAGGATCTAATTTGTCAGGCATTGATTTCTTTGTCATTGTGTATTTTTTACCCTTTTTTCGGATACGAAGCTTTGGATGATAAGAATCAAAAGGAAAATAGATATCTATAATCTCAAAACTTTCCAAGTTGGAAATATCCTTCGGAATATATTTTGCCAAAAATGTAAGTTCAATTTCAGTTTCTTTTGACATTTAATTTTTCTAAAAGATAAATTCGTCTTCCTATGAGCGAACCATCACTTGCATGGTATTCTATTGGGAATTTTGGAAAAACTTCTTTTGTCTCATAAATTTTGAAGCCAGATTGGTTGAATAAATCACTTGGAATTTCAAGTACATTTTTTTCTTGGGTGTTGAAATATGGAATAATACAAACGATTTTTACACTATCTATAGTATTTGCATAAATATTCTTCAAAATTTTGAAATATAAACCATGTAGTTCACTTATTATTTTTTTTGCTTGTTTTTGTTTTGGAATTTCTTTTAAAAAGGGTCCCATGTATGGTTCAAAAACAACCCCATCTGCTTTGAAATCAGCATTTTCTGAACTTGTACACAATAGCTTGAAGTCATTGGAGAAATCAAATTTTTCTTTTGCCCATTTCAAATTTTCTCTCGCCATAGAAATTAGTTTTTCGTTTGTATCGATTCCAATTGCATTTGCATTTTTTTTCAAAACCTCTATCAAGAAAGTA
>CAYSKC010000105.1:0-2275 GCA_964431615.1 uncultured Candidatus Saccharibacteria bacterium | reverse complement strand
CGTAAAGCCGAGCAGCAAAATTTGTTGTTCCTCTTCCACAAAAGGGATCCACAATCCACGAATCTTTTTTTGGAGAAAGAATGTTTACCATCATTCTTGCAAGACGAAAAGATGTCCCGTGAGTGATTCTGCGAGAAGGTCTTTCATTATCCAGTAACTTGAATTGGTTTGAATCAATAAAACTGTCAATTTTCGAAATAAGATAAGTATTGTTGTATTGAATGATTACTATTTCAATGTTCTCGTCAGTTTTGGCAATATAATTTTCCGCTTTCAGTGGATCGTTTTGGATAAACTTTAGTTGTCCTCTTAACTTGTTTGTTTTTATAAATGTATGGAAAATTGAATCAAAATCATTTTGTTCAGGATTGTCGTACGAATAGAATAAATTGAAATTTTTTGGATAATAAAAATCGATATGGTCAAAAAGTGATGAATCTATTTTTGGTGTTTCATAAAGAATTTTGCCGAATTTGATTGTACCTGCAAGAACACTAATTAAAATTCTTAAATCTATAGTATCAGATAACTCTACTATGCAATTTTTGGAATCTAAAATATGAAGTTTAAACTCATATTTATTTGACTGAAGAACACTTTGAAGTTCATATAAAGCAAGTTCTTTGTTTCTACCAAATTGAAAAAAATATTTCACTATAAAGAATTAATCAATGAGTGATTGTACAATATTTAAACAAAAAGGGGGAAATGAGTGACGAATAACGATTAACGCAAAGCGAAAAATGACTCATCTGCCGACTTTATCACTTTCTGATTATCATCAAATCTGTATAAGTAAACTGGACTTTACTAGACAGAATTTTTGAAGGTGATAAAATTTCTTAAATTATCAAATACACTATGCAACAGATTCATGAAATACAAAGAAATATCCTAAAAAAGCTCATTTTTTCTCCAAAACTTCATTATCTTGAGATGAAACCTGAAACTGACATGGAAAATAGTAAATTTGATTTTCATTTGAAACAACTAATGAAAGAGAAGATTGTTGAAAAAAAAGAAGACTTCTATCATCTAACCAATAAAGGGAAAACCTATGTAGCAAGAATTGATACTGAGAAAAATAGAATTTTGCCACAAGCTTTAAATATTGTTTGGTTACTTTGTACAAGAAACAAGAAAATTAATGAAATATTGATCTATGAAAGACATAAGCAACCATACTATGGCTGTCAGGGTTTTCCTGCAGGAAAAATCGACTTTGGAGAAAAGGTAATCGATGCAGCAAAAAGAGAATTGGAAAGTGAATGTGGGCTTAAAGGTAGTTGTAAATTGAAAGCTATCAACCATTACATCACATTTGGAAAAGAGAATGATCAAGTTGTTCAGGATAAATTCTTGTACCTTTGTCATTTTCAAAACCCAACTGGAAAAATAATTGATTCCTACGAAGGAATCTATAAATGGATTCCAATAAAAGATTTAAAAAAACACCTCAAAAAACCATTTTCGGACATAAATGACTATCTACATGCACTAGATCAAATCAAGCCTCGTGGTCAAAAGATAGAATATAAAGAATTTGTGGAGCATTCAGAAGTATTTTGAACTACATAAAATTTCTTGCGTGATTATTTAGAATCAAGCCTTGATTCATAAAAAGTGATTTGTAGATCCGAATTTGGTAGTTATTTATTTATCAAGCGAGGACATTATGTCCCTTCTGTGTTCTTCTTCATCCATCAAAATATCTTCAAGTTGTCTACGTTTGCCATATTGTCTCAGATTTTCAGCTATTTGAATCAGTTCTGTATAAAGTTTGATTGCGATTTCCTCTCCAATTAGGTCTTGTTCAAGCATTGTTTTTGAGTTTTCAGATATTTCGCGCTTCTCAACGTCAATAGTTGGAACTCCTCCTAGATCAGCAATCATTGTGGATACAACCAATGCATGAGCCATTTCTTCATTTGAATGAACAACAAGTTCGGCGCTTATTGCATCGTACTCTGGACCTTTGATTACTGATGCATGTTGGACATATTGGATAGCAGAAGCATATTCCCATTCGAGGGCTTTATTTAATTTGTCTATGAAATCCTTCATCTAAGTATATTAATGATTAAAAACAACTTTCAATTTCCTTATTATACAATAATTTTGAGGTTCTAAAACAAAAAAACTTTGCAAAATTTGCACATTTAGGTTTATGATAATATTCAACTTTTCAAAAATTAATTCGTAATATTTGTGGATATTTAATAAGGGTCTTGCCCAGTTAAAAAGGTATTAAAGCTTAAATAAAGCTGTTACAATG
>CAYSKC010000104.1:1517-3989 GCA_964431615.1 uncultured Candidatus Saccharibacteria bacterium | reverse complement strand
AAAAGATCTCAAAATTTTGATACGAAAATCTTAACTTAACTGGGCAAGACCCATATTAATTTAATTTAAAAACCTTTTTAATTTACAAAATTCAAAAATGAAAACAAAAGAAATGGCCAAGAAAAAACCAAATATTATTAAAATAACTTTGCTTTCAATCGCGGGACTTTTGACCTTATTCTGCGTTGTAGTACTAATTCTAAACCTAATAGTCAACAAATTAATTAACAAAGAGCAAGAGCCTAGTAGTTGGGATGATACAACGGAAATAAATCTTATGGTAGAAAAGCCACAAGAAAATTTTGTATACAAAGTTGGTTGTTTCAATGAGCCTTGTTCGGCAGTTGGATTATTTAGTGAAAGTGCAGAAACTTATGCAACTGTTTTTATACCAAAGCAACTATTTCTCGAAGAATATGAGGCCATAGTATCCAAGTCCACAAAACTAAATTCTGCATTCAATAAGGATACTCTTGAAGACGCGTTATCAGACATATCAAATACCCAAAACAATGATTTGAATGAAAGGGAAAAATTATTTGATGAAGACACGAGATTTCAATATTTTTATTCTGATGGGATAAAAGAAACCGTTGTTAAAATGATAAAAGATGGAAGTGTTTATCTAGAGAATAGCGACAGTGAAGCAGAACAAGTTGTGATATATAGAGATAAAGGTATGACATGTGGTCATCTATGTGGATCAGGTAGCAAGTGGTTTGAATACGAATATGGGACTGTGTTTTTTGTTGAATATAATTGGATTTCATAAATTCAACTATATTTATATCAAAAATAAGTTGTCATTTAGACCGTTTATTCGTGTTGAGTATAAAAGCATTAATTAATGAAGACCATTGTTTTACCTGGATTATCAAAAAGAAATGAAGACTGGCTTATCGGCATTAATGACAATTTAAAATTGCCCAGTAGAATCTATTTGCACCGTTGGGCTACATGGTTTAAACAAAAAGAATTTGATATTGATTTAGAAACCCAGAAGATACTTGGTGTGATAAGTAATGATGATAAAGTAAATTTCATAGCAAAATCCATCGGGACAAAAGTTTTGGTGAAATTAATACCTCAACTTAGAGATCGAGTCAACAAGATAATCTTATGTGGTATTCCAGTTGATCCAGTAAATTACCTCACAGGACTTAAAACAATCAAGCCTCAGAATCTCTTGATAATTCAAAATTCCCAAGACCCATACATGCCATACTGGATAATTGAGAAATATATTCATTTAATTGACAAAACCATCACTGTGGTCGAGAAAGAGTCTGATAATCACGATTATCCGTATTTCGAAGAATTTGAATACTGGCTATCATAAATACCAAAGTTTTGAGTGTTTGAACCCCAGGCCCATCCGCCTTTGACGGAGAATTTAGAATTAGGAAATGCTATAATTTCCAATGAAAATCGATATAGTTACGCTCTTTCCAGAGATGTTTGAGAATTTTTTGAAAACAAGCATTATTGGAAGAGCTATGAAGCAAAAACTAGTTGAGATTGAAGTTCATAATCTAAGAAAATGGGCAGTGAATGATTATGGAAAAGTTGATGACAAGCCCTTTGGAGGAGGAGCCGGAATGGTACTGATGATTGAACCAATTTATAAAGCCTTGTGTGAAATAGTTGGAAAAGAAAAAAGCAAACGTATCATGCCCCACCTGCCTTCGCCAAAGCTACGTCAGGCAGGCGTCCCAAGCCTTAAGATAGTCGCTTTGAGCGCGAAGGGAGAAACATACAAACAATCCAAGGCAAAAGGATTAGCTTCAAAAGTTGATCACTTGGTACTTCTTTGCGGACACTATGAGGGTTTTGATCAAAGAATATTGGATAACTTTGTCGATGAACAAATTTCTATTGGAAATTATGTGCTAACAGGAGGGGAAATTCCTGCAATGGTAGTTGTAGATTCAGTCGTAAGACTTATTCCAAATGTGCTAGGAAATAATGAGTCACCTGTTTCAGATTCCTTTTTTGAAGATGACAAAACTATCCAATATCCACAATACACACGACCTGAAGAATTTTTGCTAGACAATGGAGAAACTTTGTTTGTCCCCAAAGTTCTTTTGAATGGAAATCATGCAGAAATTAAACATTGGAGAGAAGAACAAAAAAGATAATAACGATTCCCAATTTTAAGTCACATTTAATCCAATTCCTCAACATTTACAAATTCCATAGGGTTCGATTCTGTATAGGATGATTCGCCAAATGGACCAATATTTTGTTCTGAAGCTAAATATTTCAAATAATCTACTCCATGTTCCACCGGCTCTTTTTGTAATGAGCTATTTTCAAGCTGAAACCAAGAATTACCATCTCTCGAACCAAAAAGAACTTCTGAAAGCAAGTTCCCTTGAAAGGCATATTGAGGAGTGTCTGACGTATGGCTACTTTGCCTTTCTTGAATTCCCTCAATTGTACTTAATGATTCATAAAACTCACCTCCAT
>CAYSKC010000104.1:0-1507 GCA_964431615.1 uncultured Candidatus Saccharibacteria bacterium | reverse complement strand
TCTGCTGTCCGGAAAGGAAAAGGGGATAGACAAAAAACTCACCTCCATCTTCAAATTCCACATGTGAACCAGCTAACACAGACCTAACCCTAGGATCTGCTATAAATTCTTCAATGGTAGTTGTTGAACTTATATCCCAATAATCGCAAAGTTGTGCAATAACTTCTTTTTCTTGTTCATTTAAAAGTAAAAGCCTACCCATCAAATTTTCGTCTGTTGTATACAATTCATAATGAGAGTCATCTAACTCGCTTTTCAATGTAAACGAGGAGGTTTCCTTGTCTTCTTCTATGCTTCTTCCTAATATCTCTTCAATAGTCTTTCCTCCCACCTCTTGTCGGAAATTAGAGTCGGGAGAGTTCAAATCCATTCCCAGCATTTGCTCAACAACATCATCAATACCATCTTTATCGGTATCGGGGTAAAAATTTAATAAATCAAAGGGTTCTTGAATCACAGAAATATCCAATTCGTCTCTTAAAAAATTACCGGGAATTAAATTTATTGCATTAACTCCTTCAAGAAGAACTATCCCACCAGCCAAACCGGCCATAACTTCTTTTGCAGGAAAATTTTTCTTTGTTTTAATTTCTTTTTGTTCGATACTTGTATCAGTCGTATTTTCTATGAGGTTTATTCTTTATATGACAATATTATAGTGATAAATATACTTAAATGAGAATAGGGATAATAAATCTCTATTTATTCAATCTTGAAGTTGATTCAAAATTTGATATTCTAGACTCTATAAATTCTTTATCTTTCTTATATTGTTCTAAATAACTAGCATCTGCAGAATTATAATCTACGTGTTCTATTGTCATACCTTCAAAACCCCCTAGTTTCTTTTTCAATCTTTCAATTTCTCCATCTGGTAAATCATATCCTCTAAATATAAATTTGGCATTTGAAGGATCTTCCATTACAACCAAATCGGTTATCTGGAAAGTCATATTTTCTCTGCCTTTTCTATATTTTTGTAAGGCCCTTCTCCCCTTTTCATCCATCTTATATTCAAGATATTCCAATACTTTGAATCCATCATTATCCGTCTTGTGTCTTGCGAACCTATTTGTTCCATCATTTCCTTTTTCGTGAACTATCTCAACTTTTTGATGTGGACCTGTTCCATACTGTTCTACTTGAATTGTTTCTACCCACTTTCCATTGTCATAGACTGAATTTTTTGTAGCATTCAAAAAACCAGTTTGATAATTGAAAAATTGCTCACTAATCCTTGTCCTCTCTACACCATCATCAAAAGTAATAATATCGGTATCTCTAGTATATTTTGGCTGTTTATTTTGAGTGTCCTCTCTAAATGATGAGTTTTCTAGAGCTTCTGATAACAAAACTTCTTCAAATTCTATGCCATCAGAATCAATAAAAGGACTAGCATCGACAACTCGCTTTCTTTCAGGTTCGTTGTCAATTCTATATGTAATTTTTTTGTTGTCAATGAGTGTAACTTCAGGCATACTCTAAATATTGAATAAGAGTATTATAC
>CAYSKC010000103.1:0-4056 GCA_964431615.1 uncultured Candidatus Saccharibacteria bacterium | reverse complement strand
AAACAATTCAAGGATTTTCCAGATTCGTTTGTGTGGAAGGTATTGCTAAATAAATTTGAAGTAGAGGTTTTGAGCGAGTATATAGTAAACCTTGCAGAAAATCCCAATATAAGGAAATCAATGGGTCAGAAAGCATATGATTATGCACAATCAAATTTTGATCCAGAATTTATCGCATATAGTTTTTACAAATCTCTAAATGACTAAACAAATATGGTTTGCTACAAAAGAACTCAATTTATACGATGCAACGGGAAATTATATTTTTTCACAAAAACAACTTTTGACTGAATTGGGTTTTCATGTTGAAATTGCTTGCGATGTAAACAACACCAAAGAAAAGAATATTAGACAGATCAAAGAGATTCCAGATGATTCTATACTGATGGTCCAGATGACAGGAGATATTACACCAGGAGAGTATTTTTTTGATTATGATCTATCTCTTGCGATGAATTTGAACAAAGCCAGAAAGAATCTCGATGAGTATGCAAAATATTTTCAGATGACTATTTCTGTATCTGAGTACAACAGAATTGAACTAGATGGTATGGGTTTTGCAAACAATCGTGTAGTGCCAATCTGGGTAGACTTTTCGAAATATGAGAATACAAAATCACAGGCTATTGCAGGATTTGATGAATCAAAAACGAATATTCTCTATTTAGGATCCCTTGCTCCACACAAAAAAATTGAAGATCTCGTGAAAACTTTCTATATCTACCAGAAATATCTAAACAAAAACTCACATCTTTACCTAGTAGGAGGATTTGGTCCTTCCAAATATATGCAGATCGTTTATGATTTGATCGAAAAGCTTGGAATTCAAAAAAAAATCAAAATAACTGGAAAAATCTCAGTAGGGAAACTCAAATACATTTTTGAACACTCTCAGATATATCTTCACTTGAGCAATCACGAAGGATTTTGCGTACCTCTTATAGAAGCTATGCATTTCAATATTCCGATTATTGCAAATAATTCATCTGGAATCCCATACACTCTTGCTGGAGCAGGAATACTGGTCGATAAGGAAAATTTTGAAGAAATTGCAGAAGTTATAGACGAAATAATTGAAAACCCTGATTTGAAGGACCAAATACTAGCTGGACAAAGAAAAAAACTAGAAGAATTTTCAAAAGAAAAAGTAAAGGCACAACTAAAAGAAATGTTTTCCAATATTGAAGTTCAACCTGAATTACTAAAAGCTTAGATTTTCATCAAATTTTAAATTTTTTATGGACAGTAAAGGAAGTACAAAAAAAATACTTTTCGTTCTGTCTCGCTATGGATTTGAAGTCAATGGTGGGATGGAGGTGCATGCTCGAATGATAGCAGAAAGTCTTGCAAATGATTTTAAGCAGGACGTGACTGTTTTGACAACAAAAGCCCTCGATCACAATACATACGACAATTATTTTGAAAACGAGACTGAGAATATCAATGGAGTGAAAGTAATTCGAAAAGAGGTAGAGAAAATCCGAAAAGGCAAGATTCAGTATGCGTACCTTCCATCGATCCTTCTAAGACTCGCACTTTTTCACAAATTTTTTGAAAAACATTGGATAAACAACGAAGGGCCTTACTCGACTTCTCTTGAGACTTGGTATATTAGACACAAGGACGAATACGACTCGGTAGTTTTCTTCAAGTATTTTTCTTGGACAACTTATAGATGTATTAGATATCCCCACCAAAACAAGATTCTAGTTCCACTCGTACACGATGATCCAATAATTAGGCTTCGTGTGGGCGGAGAAGTTTTGAATTATGCTGATCACATACTTTGGAATAGTCAAACATCTAGACAAATTGCAGAAAAGCATCACCTCATCGAGTGTGAAAGCCAAGAGATTGTTGGAATATGGCCGACAAATCGGAATGTGGATAATTTGAACAAAGAAAAACTTTTGAAAAAATATGGTCTTCTGGGTCTGGATTATATATTATTTGTTGGGAGGATCGAGTCAGGAAAGGGTGCAGATATTCTTTTTGATTATTTCCAAAAATTCAAAAAAAATCACCCAATGGATGCTTTGAAACTGGTTTTGGTTGGGAGAGAAAACATGGAGATCCCAAAACACGTTGATATTGTTCATTTGGGTTTTTTGGATGATGTGGAAAGGGATTCTTTTATGCAATTTGCCAAAGCAATGGTGATACCATCAAAATTTGAAAGTCTCTCGATGGTTCTTCTTGAGTCTTTGAATATGAATGTCCCATGTATTGTGAATGGAAATACAGGAGTACTTGCAGAACACGCTGAAAAGTCAAATGGAGTCTTTGCATTCAAAACCTATGATGAGTTTGAATATGCAATTACTTCTTTTGTTTATGAAGATCACAAAAAAAATTATGCAAAATATGTTCGTGATAATTATTCAAAGATTTTGATAATGAGAAAATGGGAGAAGGTGATAGTCACCTGAAGGAGGCCCAAATCTCCACCAATCAAGTATTTTCATGATATAATTGAGTTCAGTAAGTATAGAAGAAATTTCATTTTTTTCTTAACACTTTTTGTGACACTTGATATACTTGTTTGTCGTTATAAATACTGGAAACACACAAATAACCGTTTCAGTAATAACGACAAGTGTTTCTGATCACGTAACACTTACGTGGTGCCCCGTTTGCATGTCGTTCGGGGCTGTTCTTTTAAATTAAGACCCACTCACTTTTCATGTGTCATATCGAGACTCTATGTCATCTCGAGTTGACATTGAGACATGGTCGAAATGGAAGCCTGCCATGTAAGTTTACATGGCCTGCCATGTTGTATTACATGGTATCGAGAGATGAACAGTTTTTTATAGCACCCCTCGATACTCACACTTCGCTTAAGCTCAGTGTGAACTCGGGGTGACAATTTGAGGTCGACACAATGAGAATACCGAGTGAACCGATTTTGGTAAGCAACGGCGGTTGCCACTTGCTGACTAAATAGGCCAAAAAATTCTGTACTTGATTCAGAATTTCATTTGTTTTTGTGAACGAATGGATTTTGAATCGGATCTCGATTCAGAAACTTTTTCTGAATTAGGTCTGGAATAAAATTTTGGAAATTTAGTCGCAGGTTCGTGACATAGGTCACGATTACCTGAGAATGATATTGAAAGCTTTGCCTCTTACTTGTCCTTTTGGACAGGTCAGGGAGCGGAGATCAGTAGCAAATATGCTAGGAGCAGTCAATATCATTCCTGGTAAGGTCAATCAAAAATTGTCTTACCTAGGCAGTATGGTTAATTTTTACCAAATCTGCCCGTCCGTGATTGAATCACACTAAGCTTATGCGAAGTGCGACAAAAAAAACGGACAACTTGTCTTTCTACCCTGTAATTTATATTGGTTTTTATCAATTTTCTCAGGTAGTAGAAGACAGTTATTTTAAATTTTATTTATAGTTACGAATAATGAAAAAATTCGCAACAAAAGTAGCATCAGTAGTTGTTGCTTTCTCCCTATTTGCAGGGCAAGTAGCAGCTGTAACACCAGCAATCTCAGGTGATACATTCTACCCAAATGTTCCAGAAGTTGGAATGAGGTTGTGGTTGTATGCTGATACAAATGGTATCGATAATCTTGCCGATGCATACTTTGACCTCACATATAGAAATGCAGATGAAACTCTATATGATGCAGGTACTTTGTATGTGTATGGTAATGATAAAGATGATACAAATGACAAAAACTACTACAATGAATGGTGGACAGAATTTGCAGGTGGTTTCAATGAATATGGTGTAATTTTGATGAATTCATCAAATACAAATAAAGTTGTTTACAACATGATGTATGACGATGGAGTAAACGTTTATGATTACACAGAAACAACAAAAACACCAGGTACATCTTTGTCAAGTGTTAGAAACTTATTGCAAAAGGAAGCAATAAAAGATTTAACGCCAAATGATTTCGCAAGCGTAGATGCTGGTCTTACAGATGTCCTCGATAGCTTCATTGATACAAGTTTGGTCAAGAAGGGAGATCCAGATGTAATGACAGATTATTTCGATCAAGTCTGGGTATATTTCAATGTTGGTGTAAATGAATATG
>CAYSKC010000102.1:1077-4101 GCA_964431615.1 uncultured Candidatus Saccharibacteria bacterium | reverse complement strand
TAATTAAATATTATAACCCTATAGTATCAAATTTCCCATCAAATTTCAATTAGAACCACACACAAATCCAGGGGTTTGATCAGTTAAAAAAATTATCTTAGAAAATTACTCAAGTAATTACAGGCTGAATAAGGAAGAAACCCAATACTATGAAATCTATTCACGAAATTGACCTAATCATTTTGTAGAAAACAGTTTATGCAAAAATAGATTTAAAGCAGAAAATAATTTAACAGGAATATCATTCCACTGTGATGTGTTAGGGGAAATTAATTTTAAACAGCTAGTTCATTTTTAGCCACCATAGAACCTACTCTAACTTGTTCATAATCTGCAATCGGGGTGCCTGATTGAAATATTTGTCCATCTTGAACGTATCTTCCCGTCGAATATGGTTGAAGAGGCCAAGGATATGGATTTGGCTTTGAATATGGCAATGGTCGACCCGGACCCTCTGGTAAATCTGCTCCCCAAGTCATTTTATTAATAGTGTTAAGATATAATCTTGCAATATCATGATTATACATCAAAGTTGTTTGTGTTGTCTTTATTCAATTTTGTCATCCTAACTTTATAATTGATTCTAGGTTAATTTATATTTTAAAATTTTTCTTCACTCTTTTTTGTCTCTATTCTTCAGTCTTAAGTCTCTATTCTTCTGTCTCTATCCAGTATCTGGAGTTTGTTGTTTATAATTAGGTGCTTCGTTCTTTTGTCTTTATTCTTTCATCTTTCGTCTTTTTTCAACTCAGCTATAATAGGGTATGGACGTCAAAATTCACCCCTCTTGGAAAAAAATACTATCTGACGAATTTGAAAAAACATATTTCAAAGACCTCGTAGCGTTCGTGAAATCGGAATATCAGAAAACAACTATATACCCGCCACCCAAAGATATTTTCCGAGCCTTCGATATGTGCTCGTTTGATGAAGTAAAAGTTGTGATACTTGGACAGGATCCATATCATGGAGAAGGGCAGGCGAATGGCTTGTGTTTTGCAGTTTATGAAGGAGTCAGACAACCACCATCACTACAAAATATCTTCAAAGAACTCAAGGCAGATATTGGTAAAAGTCATTTAAATTCATACCAATTCACTACAATTCATTCCAAACAAATTCAAAATTCAAAATTCAATACTCATAATTATTCCTCAAATCTAGAAAGTTGGGCTAGACAAGGAATACTACTCTTAAATGCAACACTTACAGTCAGAAAGGACAGCGCAGGATCTCATCAAGGAAAGGGGTGGGAGACATTTACTGATGCGGTTGTAAAAAAACTTTCAGATGAGAAAGAACACCTAGTGTTTCTTCTTTGGGGAAATTATGCAAAACAAAAAGGAGCGGTGATAGACAGGACGAAACACCTCGTTTTGGAAACAGCACACCCATCGCCATTTTCTGCGGACAAGGGATTCTTTGGATGCAAGCACTTCAGCAAAACGAACAATTATCTTGAAGAAAATCATATAGAAAAAATCAATTGGTTATAAAAGACCTGTCACCCTATTCGTTTTGCAAACTCAAAACCCCCAAACTGCCAAATCGCCCTGCCTGACGGCAGGCAGGCAAACAAAAACCAAGATCAAATTATAAATAAGATATTTTTACTAAGTATTCGGCAAATGGAACAATATTTGTTAAATCGTTGGGTCTGGGTGAATTACGTCTGGTGGTGACCTGCTAAACGAACGTGTACGATATATGACCTAATTCACCCAGCGCCTTTGCTCAACTTTCGGCGTCGAAAGTTGAAAGAAATATTTACAATTTCCCCAGTATTACATATAATTAAAGTATTACTTTTAAAAAAAGTATTACCATGAAAATTAATAGAATATACAGAGCCAAACTTACTCAAAAAGGACAGATTACACTCTTGAAAGAAATCCGGGATACACTGGATCTTGATTATCATGATGTCGTCACTATGGAACTTTCTGGAAAAAATTTGATCCTGAAGAAAGCCCCGAGCTTTTTTGATTTAGCTGGGAAATTGAAGCCGAAAAAAAATATCGGTGTTGACCCTCTAAAAGCTAGAGAGTATATGGAGACTCATTATGAACGAGTATGAAATGGGAGAGTATTATTTGATTGATACAAATATTTTTCTTCGGGCATATTCTGGAAGCCCCTCGGAGTTTTATTATGATTCGGTTTCATTTCTAAAACTAATAGATGATTTACAAATCAAAGCCTATACTTCCAGACTGGTAATATCCGAAGTGGTCTGGACACTACAATCCTTTTACAGTTTCGACCGGAAAAGCATTTCAAGAATAGTAGGAAGCATACTTGCTATTTCTGGACTTGAAATTGTTGATGACTCTTTAACAAATCTTGGTGTGGCAATATATGGGAAATACAACGTTAAATATACTGATGCCATGCTCTCGGTATCACAAATGGTATTGAATGATAATTCAGTGATAGTGTCTTATGACAAGGATTTTGATAAAATCGGGGTGAAAAGAATGACACCAAATGATATTTTAAAAAATTTTAAATCTACAAAGAAAAAAAGAGATGAAAGAATTTGTCTATCCACAAAATTCAATACCAAAAAAAATTCAAGAAGCAATTCAAAAAGCCCTGGAAGATGTATTCAAGCTTGAGGTTTCACAAAATTCAATCCAAGTAGAAAAACCAGTTGATATAAATCACGGTGATTATGCCTCAAATATCTCAATGGTTTTATCCAAACAAATTGGAAAAAGTCCAAAAGAAATTGCAGAAATTTTGGTTGAAAAATTATCAAAAAATAACTTGTTTGAAAAAGCTGAAGTAGCAGGACCTGGGTTTATTAATTTTTTTATCGTTGATAGTGAAATTTTGGAACAGTTAAAAATACTGTCAACAAACAATTCTTTGCTTTCAGGGCAAAAAATAATTTTTGAATTTACCGATCCCAACCCTTTCAAAGAATTTCATATCGGACATCTTTATAGCAATACAATTGGAGAATCTCTAACACGACTCCATGAAGCTTTAGGAGCTGAATGTAAAAGAGCTGATTATTTT
>CAYSKC010000102.1:0-1067 GCA_964431615.1 uncultured Candidatus Saccharibacteria bacterium | reverse complement strand
GAATGCATGTTTCAAAATCAATTTGGGGACTTATCCAAAATATGCAAAGGGATAAACTCTCTCTTGAATTATTAGAACAAAAACCTCTTAGGGAAAGAATCCATTACTTAGGACAGGCATATGCAACAGGAGCAACTGCCTACAAAGAAAATAAAAAGTCTGCAGAAGAAATGAAGGATATTAATTATGCTGTCTTTATAACTGGTCAAGAATATTTAGAAGAAAAGTTGAACTGGACGCCCCAGATTGATTATGCCAAATATCTTTACAATAAATCAATTGATACAGACAAAATCAAAGAAATATATTTCAAAGGAAGAGAATGGAGTCTTGCATATTTTGAAGAAATTTACAAAAGAGTAGGTACCAAATTTGACTATTATTATCCAGAAAGCATCGTAGGTGAATACGGCATGCAGACAGTCAAAGAAGGGCTTGAAAAAGGGGTGTTTGAAAAAAGTGAAGGTGCAGTAATTTTTGATGGGGAGAAATATGGACTTCATAAGAGAGTATTTATTAATTCCCTCGGACTTCCCACATATGAGGCAAAGGAACTAGGTTTAGCCCCGACAAAACAAAAAGATTTTCAGTATGACAGATCTTTTATCATTACCGGGAATGAGATTAATGAGTATTTCAAAGTACTACTAAAAGCACTCGAGTTGATATTTCCAGACCTTGCAGCCAAAACGACACATATTGGACATGGTATGGTTAAACTTCCCGAAGGAAAAATGTCATCCAGAACTGGAAAAATTGTAACTGGCGAATCCCTCATTGACATGGCAAAAGAAAAAGCTGTCGAGATAATTAAAGAGGGGGACAAAATCGATGAAGAAGATATTGAAAAAATTGCAGAAATCGTGGCAATAGGAGGAATTAAGTACGCCTTTCTCAAATCCGCAATAGGTGGTGATATTATTTTTTCTTTCAATGAATCAATCTCGTTTGAAGGAAATAGTGGACCATATCTTCAGTACACCTATGCGAGATGTAGATCAATTCTTGCAAAACAAATATTTGATGCAAACAAAACCACTTTGACTGATTTGGAGAATATTGAAAAA
>CAYSKC010000101.1:1179-4168 GCA_964431615.1 uncultured Candidatus Saccharibacteria bacterium | reverse complement strand
GATTTTGACCAAAGGACCAATTGGCTTTTTACCCGTAATAATTTTTTTCTTATATTTGCTCATAAAATACTTTAGAAAATTCCAAAACAAAGACTCCTACTTAAGCAGGCGAGTAAAATTTAAAAAACTAATTTTGGAATTTGTCATTTGTGCATTTGGAATTTCAGTTATCGTACTTTCGTGGCATTTGTTCATGTATTTCAAATTCAGTGATCTTTGGCTTAACGAATATTTCGGGTATCACATTCTACAAAGATTCACGACACCACTTGAAGGCCACACTGGGTATCCTTTTATGTATTTGTCGATTTTTCTGGATCCAAGAATCAATCTCTTTGGAATACCGACGTTACTGGGGATTTTCTACATTCTATTCAAGAAAAAAACGGAGATTTTCCGGGATTTTTCTTTGTTTTTTCCAGTCGCGACAATAATACTCCTAATTATCGTTCTCTCATTATCCAAGACGCAGATAGCATGGTATCTGCTACCTATTTACCCAATGGAGGCAATATTATTATCCCTACTGGTATCGAGTTTATATCCTGCCCACTGCCATATGGCAGGCGGGCAATTCACAACAACTCATTCAAATTCAATTTCCAAACGTTTTGTCACTTAATGATTGAATCTTTAATCAACTTTGAAATCTAATCTCACCAATTCATAAGTTATACTCAGTCCATACAAATTGAATAAGTTGAGATACATGATACGAATTGTTATTATTTATTATTCCTTTGTCCTTCTTAAATAATTATCGTTCTCTGTGATTTCTCTTTTGTTCACTTTTGAACGAGCAAAAGTGAACTGAAAACTCGCCGGGTGGATTAAGTCCTTCCGTACACGAACTTCTTACATGTCACAACCGGACGTAATCCGCCCGGACCCACATTTTCTACTACCACATCTCTCAAACAATTATTAATGTTTTATCCACTATTGATACCTTATTAATTAGTATGATGTTCCCAACCAATACAAACCCTTGACAAATTGATAAAAAAAAATGTATTATAGGGTATATCACAACTAATAAAATGCCAGCAATATTAACTTTAGGGGAAAATGAATATCGGTTGGGTAAAGGGGTACACTTTTACAACACATTAACAGGTCACGAGGTCGTGCCTGTCGGTAATGTACCGCTCGAAGATGTTGTAACCTTAAGCGTTGGGGATAGAACTACAACAGTAAAGCTAAGAGATGCTACACGGACTATTCCTGTAGGCAAAAGTTGTGACCTAATAGGAAAACCAATACCAAAATGCCCAAACCCAATAATTGGGAATGTTGTGTGTGTCGAATAACTTTCTTAAACCTACATCAAAAATATCTGTCATCACTTTTCCATTCTCCGTTCTAAATTCAGGATTTTAATGTGGTCAGTAGCCACTGATCCCCTTCTTTCGCGGGGAAGTTTTGGTGCTTTTTTACTTTTATTTTTTGTCTTTCGTTGGTATTTTTGTGTGAGTTTGGGTGACTTGGAATTTCGTTAGTGCCTATTCCTCTTCGACAACTCCATCGCCAGCACATCCCCATCAAAATTCAGTATATTTTTTGACTGTTTGTATTCAAACTCCTTTATTTTCCTAGCTATTTCTAATGGCTTGTAACCATCTATATACATATTTGTAATCACATCAGAAATATTTCCTCTGGGATCATTTAGGTATTCATCCAGATTTCTTGCTCTTGTCTTTTCGAAAAGTTTATTGAGTCCAAGCTCTGACAGATCTGCAAGGTATTTCATGTCTGGATGAGTGTAGTTTGCTCTCATATAGTCCAGGAATGCTTTCCCTTCGGCAAGGAGAGCTGATACCTTTGGATCGTCAGCCCCATCGAAATTATATGCATGGGCAAGTTCAATATGTCTATCACATTCAGAAATATTAGGAAACTTGTCCCTGAAATAATCAACAGGATGGGACCCATTGGCAACAGCTTCATATGCGGCAACCGACATCAATGTAAACATCGCATTCCTTGCTGTGAGTGCAACCAAATCAGGTGTACTGCTACCACCAGTAAGCTCTACCCTTCCCAACCTATCAGTAAATGGATCCTTTCCGGATCCACCAGTTACTCTGAGTCTCACTCTTCCATGTGCACTTCCAACTTTTTCCCCTGTTTCCGGATCGACACTCACATATCCCGCTCTATCAAGTCTATCTGCATATCCATTGACAACGGCCTCCACTACCCTGTCTCTATAGTTTTTGGTTGAGTATATAAAGTCTCCCGGATAAGTGGTCTTGCTTGCGTGCCTTGCAACAGCTCGAACATCTTTTGGATATTTTATCTCTCCACCCACATCAACCCCTACTCTGTTTTCATAAGCAAGAGGTGTTGAATATGTCATCCATTCAAGTAGTGTCCCAAAATTAGAATTTGCCATATCTGATACCGCGATTCCTTCTTCAAGTCCTATCTTGTAGCTTCCATCCCTTCTTTCACTCCTGAGTCCCAGACTAATGTGTGAAGCAGTAAAACTAAGTGGCGATAGATTTCCTACTTTTTCTTTCAAATCATAGAAGTCTACATAACCTGCATTTTGAGCTAATTTGTCCCAAAAATTCAATACAACTTTGTCTCTCGGGAAGAAGTTGTCTTTGACCATTTTTGCACATACTGCATGTACATATGCTTTGTATTCACCTGATGTCATATGTTGCTCATCTGGTCTTCCAAGAATTGAAAAACTTGTATTGACAATTAGTCTTTCGGGATCTTTGTCCTGTTCATCAACTCTGTGTTGGGCATATCGTCTCGCATGATCCCAAATATTTTTTGATGGGGGTTTGATTGGTGTTTCTTTTACATTGTATTGAACTTCAATCTGCTCTTTGGCTGGAAGCTCATATGGAGTACCATTGGCATGATAATGTAGTGCCTCTTCCTCAGGCCCCAATGTCCCAAATCCCGTTTCTTCAGTAACTGATGATAATCCATCTTCTTTTATATGACGAATCAGATAACTAGCAACTAG
>CAYSKC010000101.1:0-1169 GCA_964431615.1 uncultured Candidatus Saccharibacteria bacterium | reverse complement strand
TTGGCACTGCCATTGAAGTTTCAATTTGCCCGAAGTCTTGTGGTTTTCCAAACTCAGCTTTTCCAGTTGCAAAATCAATTGATTTTGGGTTAAAGTCTGGGTGCTTCACAGCTCCATGTATTGTACCGTTATACACAATTGCTATTCCCGTTTCACCTGGAGTTCCAACAAACCTTACATTATCAGGGACAGCCCTGTAACCTCTCAGTCTCCTATCCAATTCATCAATTGAACCAATTGGCTGATCTGAACTCACAAAGTTATATTTTGTATGCTTTGTTTCCTCTGTTGTATTTAAAGCTTCGGTTGTCATTAAAGATTGATTAAAATAGATTTAAATGTTTTAAGTTGTTTAAAATTGTATTGGTACTATGTCATTCTGATCATGATTCTGAATCCATCCTTAACCCGGTACAACGACTTCGTCGTATACGGGGTTATATATTTCTACGGCTCGTTCCTCGCCTAGAACTACACATCCGCCAGAGGCGGATTATGTATCTCTAAAACTCATTCCTTCGTTAAGAGCTACATAAAAAAAGTCCCCGCTTTTGCGGGGAATAATTGTCGAATTTATCTACAACAACATCACCCGCAAAGCGAGGTAATAATAATCACTATGTTGTTTGTAGAAAATTTTTTCATAACAAAATTTTTGAACTTAACTATTATATCACCATTATTATTGGACTTGCAACACTATGAGACTACTCAATGAATACGTAGTTGAAAATTAAGTGGTTTCGAAATCCAAATTTCTTATTTTGACCCATAGCTTCAAATTAATTCACCCTAATCTCAAAGCTTGACAAGAAGAAGAAGAAGAAGAAGAAGAAGAGAGATAATGACCTATATTTATACAACATTAAAATTATGGGTAGTAGTTCAATAGTTTCGCAACATCCACAAGCAGAAATAATTAATCCAACACAATCTGATCTCAAGAGAGCAGGTATCCAGGCAATGGCACAAACGTTCCCCCTAACACCAATTAGTGATCAACAAATAACATTTTTATGTTCTGGAAGATGTGATCGAAGTGGTCATGAGAACGCTAGAGCTGTTTTAAAACCAACAAGGTCCGGTTCTACTGATTTAGTGACATGTACTAATGGGAAAAATGGTGTTTGTAACACACTAATTATTGCAAATGGCCGTAGTGGAGATAT
>CAYSKC010000100.1:0-4253 GCA_964431615.1 uncultured Candidatus Saccharibacteria bacterium | reverse complement strand
ATATCTGGTGTTACTGCCTCAATTCGAGAATCCTGTCTCAGTTCAGTCATCAAATTATTTAGCTCTTCTTCATTTGTTGAAGGTACTTCCAAATAATAAAGCGAAATATAATCAAACACACCAATTACATTTCCTCCAATATTTTGGGCAATTTCCATTGCTTCTTTTTTCCCATATTCGTCCTTAAGCATGATATACAGTTCATTTACAGGAATGTTTCCCCAATTTTCGGTCTCAACCATAATAGGTAACTTTTCACGTCGGAATTCTGATGTCCCCATATTGATTTCGTCATTATCTGCCATGAAAAAAATCAATCCACAAATGCCACAAATACAAAGCAAAAGAAATATTAGTCCTGGTATCAAAATTTTTTTCATGGAAGAAGAATCGAAGGTTTTTGAAGTAGTGTTGCTCATGGACATTTTATTATGAAAAATTATATCAATGGCTTTTACTATCAATTATAGTATAGATGAAATGTACAAATTTTTATATTCAAAACATATTCAAACCGAGATCATTCAAAACTTGAGTAAATCAATAGATCAGTAAAAGAGCAAAACACAACAATTTGGACTTCAGAGTGAAGTGTTTGATACGAAATGATCTTGTCCCAATGAAAAAGTTACAGATAATTATTTCAATTTGAATCCTAGGTTTCCAACTATCAATCCAATCATTGACTTTGTATCGTTTTCTGCTTCCACCATCAATTCTGAATTTTCACCTGCAGTTTTTTCTCCAGCGATAATCAATTCTGCAACAGCATTGTTGTAGTCTGCACTTTCATCATCTTGTATTAGATCAGAGATGTTTTTGATTATTCCTTTTTCTGTTTCAAATTCAATATCCCCGAAGATTGAGGAATCTAGAATAGAGGCCTCAGGCATCTCTATTGTGACCTCCTTATTTAACTTGTCTACAACAATGTTATCAACAGTCAGTTTCCCAAGATCAACCCCGACATCAATTCGGACGATTCCACTTGCACTTATTTCTTTTCCCCACAGAAAATCCTTCCACTCACTGCCTTCGCTGACTGTAATATTTATGTCTTCATCCAAAAAGAGGGTCTTTGTAACTACAAAATACTGACTTTGTATTTCTTCCAGAATAATTTCTTTTGTAATGGTTTCTTGTTTTGTGTCGGATTGCACTACGCTAAGTCTCCCAAGTACAAATGATCCGATTGAAAATACCAAAAGAATAATGAGCGAAAATATGTACGATAAATTTTTCATTGTCTTTTTTTAAAACTAAAATGATATTGATATTATAGTTTAAAGTTGGTTACTTTTTTTATATATTTATTTCAACAATCAAAATAATCCTTACCTGTTTTTATGGCTTCTATTGCTAGTTCTTCACTTTTGAAAAGAGGGGAGGGTATTTCGTTCATATCATACCAGTTCCAGTTTTCCTGTTTTTCGGGTTCTAATACCTGTGGTATACCACTTTTCCAGTCTGCGATTATTTCTATATGAACGAAATGTTTTGGTTTCCATATTCTGATGTTGGCCAAATAGAGAAATCTTAAATTTGTAATTTCAATGCCAGTTTCTTCCATTGTTTCTCTGATGGCACATTCTTCAAACGTTTCCATATACTCCAAATGCCCACCAGGTCCCGCGTATTCGTTTTTTCCATGTACAGATTTCCTTTTTCCAAGTAAAACCTTACCGTTTTTGAAGATGCAAACTCCCACACCGACCTTTGTTTGATTGTCCATGTTATTAATATTGCTTATTATAGCTCCTGAATTAAAAAAATATGATGAAGTGAATAGTTTGGTGATTTTTAATTAATAAAAATTATCTTAACCAAACCTTTTCAGATACTATCTGAATCAGTTTCAAATTTATGGTTGAGGAAAGTTTCGATTTTCGTTTTCTCAATCAATTGATAAGGGATTTGTTACCAGTAATGAAGGATTTTCTTTTATCGGGATGTAAACACGTTGTATATCGATTCCATTATCTTTGTAGTAGCTAAGAATTATTGTCATATCATTTTTAAAGTCAAAATTTGAAACATCTTTGATTTCTGGTTGATTTATACCTTCGAGTACCCAGTAAACAGTAGTTATCCCGTTTTCTTTCAGCTCTTCTGGAGTAGGAAATTCAGCAATTGAATAAGAATAGCTCACGTCATACCCGGTTCCCACGCTGCTATTTCTGTGTGAGTCTAATACAAAAGCCGGATTGGCATTGGGATTAAAATTTCCAAGTATTTCTCCAACTTTATTTCCGAGATAAATTGCTGTTGCAAGTGATTCATCTCCATTAATAATCACATCTTCTCCAACCACACCATTAATCTTTGGGATTGGTTGAATTCCATGCTCTCTTGCTAAATGATATCCTATTGCTAAGCTGTGTGGTCCACCCAAATCGAGAAAAAATGCCGAATTTTCTAAATTCAGGTCTTCCTCAATACTCTGAAAGTTACTTATTGCAATATTTTCATGAATACTCCAACGTGGCTGGAAGGTGTTTGGCGCATTTGTAATTTGGCTCAACAAATCTGTGCTTACATAGTTGTAGTAAATTGAATTGTTGACAGTCCAATCGTCAATCAACTGTGAGGAATTTCCGAAATATTTTTTATAATTCTCAGACGATTGTAAATCATTATTTTGCTCTCCCACAGATGTTGACCAAGCGCTTTCATCGCAATTAAATAATGATGAAAAGTGTAGATAATTGTCCTCAAAGTAGGGATTCATACCTAGGGCTAATTCTGTATTGTTTGGAATATTATCTCCATCCCAATCATGCAGCTTTTCTTCAGGTCCATAAGGTATTTCTGGAATGTAGGTAACTCATTTTGAAAAAATAATACAACCTATAGTACCATAAATCTATAAAATTCTCAAGTTTAAGTATTCTTGGCTTAGGTATGTTTTAAGTCTTGAAATTCCTCTATTTTTACTGATCCACGAATAATCCTATCCCTCCAGTTTTGGGCGGTTAGCATTGTTTTAACTCGCGTATCTATTGTTCCTCCTACCGTCGAACCATCTTTCTCGTGGTCAACTATTACTACATATTCACTGTCCCATACCCCAAAGTCTTCTGGGCATCCTATTTTTTTGAATTCATTGAAATCAATCAGTCTTATTTCAATTCCGGACTTGAGATCAAGTTCAATCTGTTTTTGAAGTTTTTTATTTTGAAGATGAATTTTATCTTTTAAAATAATCACTCTAGTTACTCTTATTCCCTCACGACTTTTGATTCTACCTGTCAGGAAATAAAGACTTTCTGGATCCCAGTCCAGTACGTCAGAGGGGTAGGTTGCGAATACATTTTTTTTGACATTCCAAAAATGAAACTGTCCTTCATCTGTAATTTGGTCCGCATTAACCTTGATAAATTTCTTGTCCGAATTGATCAAATCTAATATGAAATTTTTAATTTCCACTTCATAACAGAATTTTTGATAGGTACTTAGATCAATTCTCGACATACAAAGATCAAATACAAGCGGAAATTCAACCATATTGACTTCTGCATTCATGTGTTGAGCTTTTTTGAGTTCAATCAGAGAGCTATCAAGCAAATTTCCAAAATTTTTAGCTTTTTTTGGTTCAACATACGGATCATTTTTAGAAAAAAGAACATATGAAGTTGGTATGAATTCTTTGAGATTTTCAAAATCTAAATCTTTGTAGAATGTTTCATTGACTTTCACATACTGCCACGGAATATCTTCAAGTTTTTCAAAAAAAGGAGATACAAAAACTGCTGAGTCCAGTTCAATTTTATATTTTGAAATCACGTGAAGGGCAAAGAGATTTCCCATCGAATGGCAAACAAAACAGATTTTTTCATCCCCTTCCAGATTTGGAAGAATTTCACTTTCAAACGTTTTTACCCAAGAATCGTAATTTTGAATGGTTTTGTAATTTTTATCTTTTCTAATTTTTTCAAAATCATCGACTGGGTATTGGGGACAAATAACTTCTTGACCGAAGTTCTCGAGTGCACTTTTCAATCTGGGAAACCAGTTACCAGAATTGGAGCCGAGGGATCCGTGAAAAATAACAAATTTCATAATTTATCTTTTCAAAATTAAATATTTGTTATCTCTGTCACAGATTTGAATTGTGAATTATATCAAATTTATTCTATATCAGCGCAGATTAAACGTTTCAGAATCATTGGTTATATACTTTAAATATACTATAATCAGCTCTTTGAATTATTATATTATCAAATAAATTATGACTCAAGAATTAATGCCAAGTG
>CAYSKC010000099.1:0-4281 GCA_964431615.1 uncultured Candidatus Saccharibacteria bacterium | reverse complement strand
AGAGTAGCCGGGGTTTTTTTGTATTTACCAAATTTTTCTTCTTTGTGTGATCAGTCGATCGAAGTTCTGGGGTAAGTGTGGGAAATCATCTACATCTAACTAATCAATTTTTTTTTATTCTAAAAACCTTTATTTTTGCTTGATATTATGAGATCAAGGTGAACGTAAAGAATTTCTATAACCTACCCAGACAACATTGGCCAACGGGCATCCGTCTCATATATCTTATGACTAATTTTTTTACTTTTTGTAATTCAATTTATATTTACAATAATTCTTTGTGTTGATAAACTCATTACATTACTTAGAAAAATTATATGAAAGATACACGACCTTCATGGGATGAATACTTTATGAAAATAGTTGAGGTTGTGGCTGAAAGAGGTACCTGTGATAGAGGTTATCCAGCTTGTTTGGTTGTAAAAGATAGGCAAATACTCACATCTGGATATGCTGGTTCACCTGCAGGAACTGCACATTGTAGTGAGGCTGGACATGAATTTCATGAAGTGATCGAGATGGATGGAACCAAATCAAAACATTGTATCCGTACTGTTCATGCAGAGCAAAACGCTATTTGTCAGGCGGCTAAACACGGTGTGTCAATAGATGGTGCAACTATGTATGTTCGAATGGCTCCTTGTTATACATGTGCCAAAATGATTATAAATGCAGGTATCAAGAGGGTCGTTGCAAAAAAAGAATACCATGGTTCACAAAGAACGAGAAGTATTTTTGAAGAAGCAGGAGTTGAATATGAAGTCTGGGACAGTGAAGTGACAGAATATGAAAATCAAATATGAAAATACATCAAAGACAAAGGAAGAGCAAATTGTTCCAAATACCCAAAAATAATTCAACAGGGTGTTTTTATGGGAAGTTTGTACTTAGGGCACGAAGTTAATAATATGTAAATGAATCAAGTATTATGAAAATATACGTTACACATTCGTCATCAATGGATTATGAAAAATTTTTATATCGACCATTGTTGTCTTCAATACTTGGCGAAATGCACGAGTTGACATTTCCACACCAGAAACCCGGGGTTTTTGTTAATTCCAAAAAAATAATCTTGGGTTCTGATATTATTTTGGCTGAAGTTTCATACCCATCAATAGGGCAGGGAATTGAGCTAGGTTGGGCAGATATTTTTGAAAAAAATGTGATTTGTTTTCATCAGACGGGAAGAAAATATTCTCGAAGTCTAGATCTTATGAATTTCAATATCTTCGAATACAGAAATACTGACGATTTAATTGATAAATTGGTAGAAATCTTCAATGCAAAATTCTAAACCGTTTGTACTAATAACCGGAGATGATTCTGTCCGAGCTGAAGGGGCAATCCTCGTCAAACGAATTGTCGAAAAATTTGCTGATTTTCAAATTGTTGCAACAAAAAACCAACAATCGGTGATTGGATCAGGATTTACAGTAAGACGCAATATTGAGTGGGGAAGAGAAATGGTCGATGGGCACAGTGCTATTTGGGTCGATGGAACGCCAAGTGATGCAGTACTTTTTGCTTTTGATTTTTTGGAGAGAAAACCTGATCTCGTAGTGTCAGGACTTAATTGGGGAGAAAATCTTACAAATCAAGCAATCCGATCGGGTACACTATGTGCAGCTTTGACTGGGGCTATTGATAGAAATACTCCAGCAATATCTTGTGCAATAGAAGTTGAGAAAAATAATTGGAATAAGGAGATGGATGGTACTTTTGATAGATCACTTTTGGAATATCCTGGAAAAATTTTGGCAGATATTATTCAACTTGCTCTGAGTGGGGAATTAGGTAGGGGAAAAATCTGGCACATCAATTTCCCAAAAGAAAAAGCTAGGGGTATAAAGATTGCGAAAATTTCTGACGATCTTTACTACAAAAATTCTTTTGAGGTTTCTGGAAATAGTGCAAAATTTCAAGCCAATATATATAGTCATGATCATGAAGAAAAAAGTGAATATGATCTACTATCTCAAGGGTTTGTGGTTTTGGCTCCTCTCAGAATAAATCTTTTTGATGAGAATGAATACGATAGATTAAAAAAAAATTAACTATTTAGAAATATTCGTTTTTGCATAATTGACCAAATTTTCCTGAACTACATCAAGCATCTCACTCCATTTTGTTTCTTTCAACATTTTTGGCATTGGTTATTTTTCAAGTTCGTCGATATTGAGAAGTTTACTGATACTCTTACAGGTATTGCATTTTTCTTTCGGATAAAAACTATCAAAAATTTCAAGAAGTCTTGGAAGTTTTATTATTTTCTGGTGTATAAAGTACAGATCGATAACGTCTTTTCTTGTTGTTCTTCCTTCAAGTGCTAAAAGTTTCATTAAACCAATATCAATTGGATCTGCAAGTCTGAATTCATTTTTTTTTTTTAAGTGGGAATCCAAAATAGAAGAACAATATTTTGACACCATCAATAATTAATTCAATAGAATTATCAAATAGGGTCACAACTTCATAATTTAAATTAAGTGTATTAACAATATTTGACTTGAAATCTTTGGGTGAGAAAAAATTGAGGTCAATAGATTTTCTGTGTTTCAACTGCAACGCCAAAGCTGTCCCACCGGCAAGATAAAAATCATCAAATGAAGAAATTTTTGAAATCTGTTCAAGTAACTTTTGAGTATTGGTATCCAGTACATCCATTGTGTTTTCAGTTATTTTGAGAGTATTATACTGCAAAAATTTTTGATTTCAGGATGAATTGATTTTGAATTATTTAAAACATTTTTAATTTCAAGGTGAGTAAAGTTTGAAAAAACCCATTTCAAAACCGTCCAATTTGCTACTTGGATTAGTCTTTCAATAACAAAAAAACTATGCAGAGAAATGTTGATTGTCGAAAAATCAAAATCCCAAAAATATTTTTTGAAAGAAGTGGGAATTTTTTGCATCAAATAAATTTACTATTAAAAAGGAATTCAGGCAAGGTTAATTTATAATTCGTTCAAGTTTCTGTTGAGAAACTTTTAGATAATTGTTAAGCTATTTTTGTTTCAAATTTCAAATAAATTTATTCCAAAAATATGCGTCAATATCTGGATGCTTTGAGCTATATACTCGAAAACGGTGACGAGAAGTCGGACAGGACAGGTGTCGGGACATTATCGGTATTTGGTATGCAGATGAGATACAAAATGAGTGAGGGTTTTCCAGTTGTGACGACAAAAAAATTATTTTTTAAAGGTGTTGCTGGAGAATTATTGTGGTTTTTGAAGGGTTCGGGTGACAATAATATTTTGAATCAAATGGGTATCCATATCTGGGATGGAAATGCAAATGCAGATTATTGGAAACCAAAAGCAAAATTTGAAGGCGATCTTGGCAGAGTATATGGTGTTCAGTGGCGAAAATGGAAGGGTCCAGATGGGAAAGAAATCGACCAGATAAAGCAAATAGTTGAGAGAATCAAAAAGGATCCGACTGATCGAAGATTGATTCTATCTGCATGGAATGTTGGGGAACTGGATGATATGGCCTTGCCTCCCTGTCACGTGCTTTCACAGTTTTATGTAGTCGATGGAAAGTTATCACTACAGATGTATCAGAGAAGTTGTGATATGTTTCTTGGTGTACCATTCAATATTGCATCTTACTCTCTTTTATTGCACATGGTAGCACATGTAACTGGGTTGAAGCCTTATGAATTTGTTCATACTTTGGGTGATGCGCATATTTACAAAAACCATATTGAACAAGTGAAACTTCAACTTCAGAGAGAACCTTTGAAATTGCCCAAATTATGGTTGAATGAGAAAATCAAGGACATTGATCTATTTTCAATGGATGATATTCGGCTCGATGACTATCAGTATCACCCGCCAATCAAAGCAGAAATGGCTGTATAGAAAATTCAAGTTTTGAAAAAGATGGTTTTATTGCCAACTAGATGGAAGACAAAGTTCCGATAATTTAGAAATTTTAAAGAGAGGTTAAAGATGAAAATAACTTTAATAATAATTCAAACATTGGATGGTTTCATAGCTCGAGGTCAAGGGGATGATCTTTCTTGGGGATCAAGTGAAGACAAAAAATTTTTTCGTGAGAAAACAAGAGAAATAGGTACAATGATAATGGGATCCAATACTTTTAGAAATATGCCTGAAAAAGCTTTTTCTGAGAGATTTTCGGTTGTCTTATGTCAAGATCCATCAAAACACAAAGACTACAAAAACGAATTTGGTGACGTAGTATTTTTTTCAGGATCACCTTACGAAGTAGTGAAATTTTTGGAGGAGAAGGGGATAGATGAAGTTTCAG
>CAYSKC010000098.1:3523-4282 GCA_964431615.1 uncultured Candidatus Saccharibacteria bacterium | reverse complement strand
GACAACTATGTTTTGAATTTGTTTTGAAAGTTTAGACAAAACTTTTGGGTAGATTCTTTCAACAATAAGTCCAGGAAGTGCTGTGCCTGAGCCTTTATTAAAAAATTTTAATATTTGGGTAAGTATTTTTACAAATAGAGCAATTAGATACATTGTGTATTATTCTATTAGACTTAATAATTATACTAAATTGAAAGACCATTTAATTTTATTAGAGTTATTTTGCTGTCTTTTGTGTAGAGGAACAGACACTTTTTATCCTTGCTCCTTGTCAGCCTAAACTTTGAATTTTTTCAATCTAGCAGTTAATTAATTTTCTTTATAGATCGTATAACTAGTGCAATAATATTTTTGACCACGAATGTTGTGAAAAGTACAGATTAGAAGAATATGTTTTGATGAATCAATTGCTTTTATCAATATCCGTTGGGAGGGTTTTTAGGACAATTGGATATAGGATTTCAACCTCATTTGGGTCTATGTTCCAGTTTTCATTCTTATCAGTTATTGTAATTGTTGTTGGATTAGTAATTAGATAGTAAAAGTTATCATTTAATTTGATTTCAAAAGTATTAGAACCGTTTTCATTTTTTATCATTATCGAGTCATCAAATCCATTATCTCCATCAAGATCAATATTATCAAAATATGATTCAAAGTTATTGTTAAATATATTACCCTCTGAGCTTATTTGTAATCTAATTTTAGTGGAGTTCACTTGAGGATCTTCTTTATTCAAAAACACATTTGTAGAGTCTA
>CAYSKC010000098.1:0-3513 GCA_964431615.1 uncultured Candidatus Saccharibacteria bacterium | reverse complement strand
CAACTGCCCATTCTGGATTATCTCCATTTGTTTCAATAGCAAGCAGTACCCAGTTATCTTCATTGGTTGTATCTGGTGTATTGATCAGGTTTTCTTGATGTTGCAAATTTGGTATTTCCGACATCGAATATTAAAATATGGATGATTTTATGCTTAAGTGAGCAATTATGTCAATATATGTAATATATATCTAAGAATTGAAATTGGGAATTCTTTTTTTTCAGAGGATAATATTTTTTTTAATTAGAATAATTTTTTTGTACTGGTTTTATTAAATCAACTCGTAAATGATCTATAATTTTGCATAAGTAATTATCTTTCAAGTCCCAGCCTTCTGGGTGGGGATGAGCGAGAATAAAAAGCACCGAGGCTTAGAGTAAAAAATAACACTTTTGTCTAAAGGTTTGAGTATTTTGTTTCTATATATTGATCTATAAGTCACTTGAGTAAAACTTTCAAAAAAGGCATTGCATTGGATATTGATGAAACAATTTCTGACACCAATACATATTGGTTTGGTTTGTTAATGGACAGATTCGGCAATCCTGAAAAACTGAGCATCCAAGAAATGGTCATTAAATACAAATATACACAATATGTCCCATACTGGCAAGAGTCAGAACAACTAGAGTTTATGGAGATGCTTCGCAATGACAATGAGCTTCAAATGGAGTTTGCAAGGGTTATTGGTTCACTAGAAACTGTTAACAGAATTAATCAGATTTTGCCCATAATCTCATACATTACTCTCAGACCTGAGAATGTAAGGGAGGGAACATCACGCTGGCTTACAAAACATGGGTTCCCAGAGGGAGAATTGATTATGAAACCTGACGATGTAGAATACGAAAAGGGGTATCAATGGAAGGCTGAGATAATTTACTCGTTTTATCCAAAAATAATAGGTATTATTGATGATAATCCACGATTTATTGAATATTTACCTTCGAATTACAAAGGGAAAATTTTTTTGTTCAATTGTGGAAATGAAATAGAAAACAACATGTTTGTCCAAAAATGTGAAAACTGGGAAAAGGTTTTTCATGAAGTCTTGTCTTTCGTCCAAGGTTTGAAAATTTAATTCTGTACAACTTAAGAGTCAAAAAAGATTATATCTGGTATTTCTTCAAGACCTCGATTGTTCTCTCATTGATCTCAATTTTTCTTTTCAACTCACATCGTTTTGTGTGGCTTCCGTATATTATTACCAGCTCTATATTCCCAGGATTTTTTGTAATAGCATCTTTTATTTCTCGAATTTTTTCTTCATCTTTCTCATCAATTATGTCTATAACAAAGCGTTTCGATTTTTCAATTCCGTCAGGATTCAATACATCTTCCACAATGAAGTTTGTCTCACCATCTCTATCATTAAAATTTCCAGAAATTATGACAGGGATATTTTCTACAATCTCATTTTTGAGTCTTGAGTAGCTATCGGGAAATACTACGCATTCAATTTTGCTATTCATATCTCCAAATGAGACAAAAGCCATTGGTTTGCCTGTTTTTTTTGTGAAGATGACTTTTTTTGTTTCGATAATACCTAGTATTTGAACTTCTTTTAACTTTTTTTGTTTCAAGGCCATTGAAATATTGGAAATAGATTTATTTGCAAATAATCCCAAATATTTTTCGAGAGGATGACTTGAGAGAAAGTTTCCAAGCATGTCTTTTTCCCACATTATTTTGTCTTGTTCACTTTCTTTTTCGACATTTGGAAGAACTGTTTTGTCAAACTTATCAATGGAAGAAGAAGTAAAATTAAACAATCCTTCCTGCCCTCCATTTTTTTTGTGTTCATCTTTTTGTACTTTGTCAAAAATTGATTCAGATACTGACAGAAGTTGATTTCTGTATCCAAAATTGTCAAGTGCTCCGACTTTAATCAAGCATTCTAGATCTTTTTTTGTAATTTTGCTTGTTCCAACTCTTTTTATCAAATCATCAATATCCACAAATTTTCCATTTTTTTGTCTTTCATCAACAATATTATTCATTGTTTTCTCACTGGAATTTTTGATAGCTCCCAGACCAAATCTGATTGAATCCTCGTGTTCAATTTTGAAATCAACGTAGCTTTCGTTTATATCTGGAGGAATAATTTTTATTCCCATCTCTTTTGCCTCTATCAAGTCCCTACTTATTTTTTCTGCATTTGAAAGGTCTGTCTGCATCAATCCCGCCATGAATTCGAGAGGATAGTGAGCTTTTAGATATGCCGTCTGGTAAGAGATTACAGAATAAGCTGCAGCATGAGAAAGATTGAATCCATAATCAGCAAATGGTTCTAGGTAGGCAAATACTTCTTCGGCAAGTTTTTTTGGATGACCTTTTTTCTGTGCTCCTTCAATAAATTTTTCCTTTTCTTTAATCATAATTTCAATCTTCTTTTTTCCCATAGCACGTCTAAGCATATCAGCTTCTCCAAGTGTGAAGCCTGCAAATACCTTTGCAATTTCCATAACTTGCTCTTGAAAGATAGCAAACCCATAGGTGTTTTCCAAAATAGGTTTCAAATCCTCGTGTAGGTAGGTCACTTCTTGTTCCCCTTTTTTTCTCAAAATATAATCAGGTATGTATTTCATGGGTCCAGGCCTATACGCTGAAGTCATGAAGAAAAGGTCTTGCATGCGTGTTGGTTTTAGATCTCTGAGGTATTTTTTCATTCCATCAGATTCAAACTGGAATATACCCGTTGTATTTCCTTTTTGAAAAATTTTTTTAAAAGTAGGTTCGTCCTCAAAACTGATTTGATCAATATCGATTTCTTCTTTTCTTGTGTAATAAATTTGCTGAAGAGCATTTTTGATGATTGTGAGGTTGGCAAGTCCCAGAAAGTCGAATTTCATGAGTCCAAGATACTCAAGTGGTCCTCCTTCTACTTGAGTAACAATTTTGTCTCCACCTCTCGATTCTTTTTGGACTGGTACATAATTGACAATTGGTTCTGGTGTGACAAGGTATCCACATGCATGAGTTGATACATGTCGGGCGACGTTTTCAAGTTTTTTTACATAACCAGCAAGTTCTTGAAGTTCAGTAGATGCTTCCATCTCTTTTCGAAATTCAGGGACCTCTTCCTCCATCATATCTATAGTATGGACCCTTCCAAATTTCACGATTACCATTTTGGATAATCTATCTGCAGTTTTTAGGTCAATTCCCATAACTCTAGCAACGTCTCTAATTGCTGCTTTTGTCTTGAGTCTCCCAAAGGTTAGTATAAAAGAAGTACAATCTTTTCCGTATGTTTTACTCATGTATTCAAATAGTTCATCTCTTCTGTCATCTTGAAAATCAACATCAAAATCTGGGGGTGAGTTTCGTTCGGGATTCAAAAATCTCTCAAAAAACAAGCCCCACTTGATTGGATCTAGGTTTGTAATTCCCAAAATATATGCAAATGAGAAATCCCAACCCTCTCGCAATGCTTCTTTTGTAATAATAAATCGGATAGGACAATCCTGCGAAAACAGGTTTACATCTTCAATGTCATTTTGCGAACTTGTT
>CAYSKC010000097.1:234-4300 GCA_964431615.1 uncultured Candidatus Saccharibacteria bacterium | reverse complement strand
GAGAAATAAATCTAATTTTTGCCTCAGATGAAGAATGTGGGAGTGAGAATGGAGTGAAATATCTATTCGGAGAAATCGGGCTTGGTTGTGATTTCGCACTTATTCCAGATAATGGCGAGAAAGATGAATTAATATTTGGAGAGATGGGAATACTACTAGTTGATGTTGAGATTTTTGGAAAAGCATTTCATGGGTCAAAGCCAGAGATGGGAGCGAATGCGATTATTCCGCTTTCTGATCTAGTGACAAAAATTGGGAATTTTGATTGGGAGAAGATTCAAGGAGATGAGAGTTTTGATCATACAGTATTGAATATTGGTCTCATTCAAGGAGGAACTTCTACAAATACTGTACCTGATTATTCCAAAGCAACTTTCATGTGGAGATATCCTGTTGGTGTGACCCAAGAAAGAATACTGAAAGTTCTTGAAAAGTATCAAAGAGAAATTGAAACAAAATACAATAAAATTAAAACAATTTGCAGGACAAGACATATGAGTTATCCATTCAAAGGTAGAAAGGATGGGATGGTTATCCAAAAATCCTTTGAAACAGCAAAAGATTTAAACTTTCAAAAACCTATGCTCAAAACAATTCGTGCAGAAACCGTTGCAAAATACATACATGAGGCAACAAATGCTGAGGTGATTGTCAATGGACCAGAAAATGGTTCGTCTCAGAGAATGCATATAGAAAATGAATATATTTCAATTAATTCACTAGTGGAATTTTCACATTATTACTCGGTTTTATTGTATAATCTACTTTGCACAGAATAGAAGTCTATGTATAATTACCCTATCATATCTAAAATCTCATATGTTTAAAAATGGCGAGTATGATTTCAGAGCGGTTAAAACAGGCTAGAGAAGACGCTAGGTTGTCACAGTTGCAACTTGCTGTTGCTCTCGGAGTTTCTGACAAAACGATCAGTGGTTATGAATCAGGGAGAATAAGTCCCCCTATCAATAAGCTTCAAAGACTTGCCGATATGCTCAAAAAACCAGTTTCATATTTTATCGGGTCTGATCCCAAGAACTATACAGTTGCATCTAGGTTGAGGGCAATAGAAATTGCTTTGAGGGAGATTCGAAAAGAACTGAGAGAAATCAAAGTAATGGCAAGTGGGGGAGATATGGATGATTGATTGAAAGAAATTGGGAACAAAGAATGGAGAACAGAAAATTGCTAACAACAATTTTCAATGATAAAATCACAAAGCTTTTTAATTTTTTTAATATAAATATGGACACAAATCTACTTGAAAAAGTGCAAAGCGTATTCAAAAGGAAATCAATGCCAAACGTCGCTGTTGGAGATACGGTTGAAATAAAAATTGCAGTTCGAGATGAGAAGGGCGAGAAGAAAAGAGTACAGCCTTTTCGAGGATTGGTTATTGCTATGAAAGGAGCAGGAACAAGCCAAACAATGACAGTCCGAAAAATAAGTGATGGTATAGGAGTAGAAAAAATACTTCCTATTCATTCACCAAATCTTGAGGAAATCAAAATTCTCAAAAAAGGAAAGGTTAGACAGGCAAATATTTACTACATGAGAGATAGAGTTGGAAAAAGGGCGATGAAAGTAGGCGATAGCGATGCAAAAATTGAAATGGTATATGAAGAATCTGAGCAGTTTGAAGAAGAAAATGTAGAAGTCAATGCCACAAGTGAAGAAGTTGGGACGCAAGAGAAGAAAGTTGAGGAAAAGAAAGACAAACCAGTAGTGGAAGAGAAACAAACCGAAGAAAAGAAAGAGGAAATAAAAGAAGTTTCTGATGAGAAAAAAAATGATGAAGTAAAAGAATAATCAGGCTAATATTTATAAATTTTGTTTAAATTATTATATGATTGCTATGACACAACAAGAAGCACTTGAACCAGAGGTTATAGAAACATCAAAGGCCAAAGAGGTTGCTGGGAGTACATCGGGGATGTCAACCCCAGATTATCTAGGTATCGGATCGTTAGTAATTGGTGTTTTTAATCTATGTTCCTGGTTTATTCCTCTATGTGGTTGTCCGCTAACACTAGTTGGAATTGGTCTGGGTATTGCTGGTTTGAAATCAGAAAAATACAAATGGATGGCAATAGTAGGACTCATTGTAAGTATTTTGGGTTTTATAGCTACATTGATCAATGGTATTCTAGGTGCATACATGGGTTATCAGAATGCATATACATACGATAGTTTTTGATAAATGCTCAGTGTATCCAAAGAAAACGAATTACTGAAAAAAGGGTTTGAATTGGTTGTAGGAATTGATGAAGTTGGAAGAGGATGTTGGGCAGGGAATATGTATATGGTAGGGTTTTTGTTTAGCCAGGATACGAAATATATAGAAGGTATAAATGATTCAAAGCTTCTCTCAAAAAAAACGAGAGAGGCTTTTTTTCCTTTATTATCCCAAAATGAACACATTATTCATGTAACTAGTGTTGAAAGAATTGATGAAATAGGTCTTAAAAAAGCTATCGATGAGAGTCTGAAAAAAATTATTGACATCATATCTGCAAGGTATGAAGGAAAGAAAATTCTTTTTCTGGTTGATGGAAAATTTGCAGGTAATTGGCTAGGGAATGTTCACTTTATTGTCAAAGGAGATAGAAAAGTTTATTCGATAGCGGCAGCCTCAATAATTGCAAAAGTTGAAAGAGATAGATATATGTGTGAAATCGCGAAAAAATATCCAAATTTTGGATTTGAAAGACATGTAGGATATGGAACAAAAATTCATAGGGAGGCAATTGAGAGTCTGGGGTTAACCAAATTACACAGAAAAAGTTTTAAACCTATCAAGGATTACCTGAGTATGTCTGAATGATTTTATCTATTTCTCCAATCTCAGCAAGTGTTTTCTCTGCCCATTTTTTTGATTCTTCTGACTGACTATTCTGTGCCTCAATGATTTTTGGCATGATCTCGTTTTTATATTGTTGATGCATGGATATCATAGATTCAGTATAATCATCTATTCCTTCTTCGATTGCTTCTATTTCACTCTGATTCATCAAAGATAGTTTTTCCAAAATTTGTATTTTTTCTTCATCAGAAAACATTGTTGTAATTTTGATTTTATCCGTTATATTCATCTTCCAATCACATTATCAGCTAATTTTCTTCCTAGTCTATTACCCACAACTGAACCAGTAATAGCTCCTACCGGAGTGAAGGGAGAACCCAAGAGAAAACCACTAATGGTTCCTCCTGCAACAAGACCAAATCTCGCAAGTCTTTCAAAAATATTTAACCTTGCATTAGCTCTAATCTCTTTTCCTTTCTGAATATGTTCAGTTGTTATTGACCGATCTTGTTGTTCGGGAGAACCTAGTAATTCTTGTCCTCTATTAAATTCAGTTGTCATAATTATTTAACTAATATCAACAAAATAATATCAAAAAGAAATCCAAAATAACACCGAAATAAACTTGTTTTTTGATTTATGATATTCTTAGACATTAAATCTTAATTTTTAAATTTATCATGGCAATAGTCTTTACAAACAATTATGAGGATCTGTCGAATGATTCTGGTTTTCAGTTCAAATTCATTTGTGAAAGATGTGGAAATGGATATATGAGCACTTTCCAGAAATCATCAACAGGTGTTATTGCTGGTGCACTAAATGTTGTTGGAAACTTATTTGGAGGAACCGCATCTCAAGTTGCTCAAACTTCAGATGATATACATAGGATGGTTTCGGGTCCGCAACACGATAAGGCACTAGAAGAAGCAGTTAAAGAAATTGCTCCAAAGTTTGTACAATGCAAGAGGTGTGGTACTTGGATTTGTCGTGGGGTGTGCTGGAATGAAGAAAGAGGTCTTTGCAAGGAGTGTGCACCAGAACTTGGTGAGGAAATGTCAGCAGCACAAGCACAGCATTCTAGAGAAGAGATTTTTGCTCATGCGAGGATGGCAAAGGAGGATAAACACTTGGGAGAAAAGGATTGGGATGATGTAAAAAAAGCAAAGTGTCCAAATTGTGGCAAAACAGTCAAGATGCATTCAAAATTCTGTTCGGAATGTGGTTACAAATTTGAATCAGACCTTGTTTGTCCAAAATGTG
>CAYSKC010000097.1:0-224 GCA_964431615.1 uncultured Candidatus Saccharibacteria bacterium | reverse complement strand
GAAAAAGTTGAAGAAGGGGCAAAATTTTGTAGCAAATGTGGCGAGAAACTGTAATTTCTTCTAAGTTTTTTCGTCTAATTAGTTGTGGTTGATTTTGTTATTTTGTAAATAAATGAATTTAAAGCTAATTTTCAAGTCGAGACTTTTTCAGTTACTTTCGTTGGTGGTGTTTCTCAATATTTTGTTCCTTGTTTTAAGTGCTTTTTCATATGCAGGTAGCTCCC
>CAYSKC010000096.1:0-4410 GCA_964431615.1 uncultured Candidatus Saccharibacteria bacterium | reverse complement strand
GAAACATCGACAGATGCAGTTCAAAGAGAGATCCTTGAAGAAACAGGTTTTGTAGATCTTAAAGTTGTAGGAAAGCTTGGTACAAATGTCCATCAACAATATGTAGGTTTGAACGAAATTTGTACAAAAGAAGAAGATATTTTTCTCATTGAGCTTACATCTGGCAAAACAACAAAAATTTCTTCAGAAGACAAAAATCAATACGAATTGGTGTGGGTGGGACTGGAAAATTTGATTGAGGATCTGACATATACCTCTCACAAAGAGTTTGCAAAACTAGTCGAGAATTACTACAAAACAGGAGTGCTTGAAACAAAAGATATATCTGAAGAACCAATATCCAAAAATGATTTCATTGAAGATATCATTGTTGGGAAAGGTAGAGTAAAGGAGGTTTTGAAGGATGTTGAATACGAAGTTATCCAAAAACTGAAGGGGAAAGATTTGGTTGGTCTCACATATGAGGCTTTATACGACTTCTTTCCTCCAAACGAAAAAGACTTTAAAGTTTATGCATATGAAGGGATGGTGTCAGCCGAGGAAGGAGTCGGAATTGTCCATTCTGCTCCGGGTTTTGGAGAGATTGATACCGAAATGGGAAAAGAGGTAGGACTTACAATCATGATGAGCATTGATGACGAAGGAAAATTCATCTCAACTGCAGGAAAATTTGCCGGTATGTTTTATAAAAACGCAAATAGATATATTGTTGAGGACTTGAAAAAAAGGAATTTTCTATTTGACTACGAACCCATAACACATAGATATCCTTTCTGCTACCGATGTGAGACACCACTTATCCAAAAAGCTCAAAGTTCGTGGTATGTAGATATCCAAAAAATCAAAAATAAGTTGGTAAAAAACAACGAAAAAATTAATTGGGTGCCAGAACACATCAAAGAAGGACGTTTCAAGATCGGACTCGAACAAGCTCCTGACTGGGGAATTTCCAGATCACGGTATTGGGGAACTCCCATGCCTATTTGGGAAACAAAAGATGCGGATGGAAAGGTTATTGAAAGACAAATAATAGAATCAAGAGATGAACTGATGGCTAGAAACGACAATATTACAAAAATAATATTTGTCCGTCACGGAGACGTAGATAAAGAGAAAGATATCGACCCATCACTAAATGAAAGTGGCAAAAAACAAGCTGAGGAAATTTTTGAAAAGTTAAAAGACGAAAAAATTGATTTTGTATTGTCTTCTTCGATGAAGAGATGTCCAGAGACAGTTGAAAAATTGGCGAAATATCTAAAACTCGAAATAAAAATTGATGAAAGGTTTGGTTCAGTTGAGAGAAAAAGAAAAGTAAAAGAGATAATTGAGAAATACGGATTTGTCAAAGATGGAAGCCATGAAGCTGCAGAAAAAATGGAAGAAGAATTTGCCGAAGATTTGGTTGAAACATTCAAAAATATTAATGACGAATATAAAGGTAAAACCATTCTCATATCAACTCATGCTGAGGTTGTGGCACTATCTAGGAAAGTCCTTGAAGGAGGAGCAACAACCCAATATTTCAAAAACAGTCTCGAACCTGGGGATAGTTTCACCATGTATCTTTATGAAGGAAAGCTTCTCGATCTTCATAGACCAGTGATCGACAATCTTGTCCTTCGAGGAGATAAAGTTTCTGAACTCAAACGTGTTTCTGAAACCCTTGATGTCTGGATAGAATCAGCATCTATGCCATACGCACAGAAGCATTACCCATTTGAAAACAAGGAGGACGTAGAAGCAAATTTTCCTGCTGACTATATTTCTGAGTACATTGCACAGACTCGTGCTTGGTTTTATGTCATGCATGTTATCTCAACTGCTCTTATGGACAGCAATAGTTTCAAAAACTGTGTTGTCTCTGGTGTAATCATGGGAAATGATGGACGTAAAATGAGCAAAAGTTTTGGAAATTATCCAGATCCCAAAGGAGTACTTGAAGAGTACGGCGGAGATGCACTTCGAATGTATCTTCTCTCCACTCCTCTATTGAAGGGAGAAAACGTGGATATCAATGAGAACAATATAAGAGGCCAACTTCGTGATTTTTCATTGCCACTTTGGAATACGTATTCGTTCTTTGTCACATATGCGAACATACACAATTGGAACGGGGATCCTTCGAATAAGCTCAGGATAGAAAATGGAGAATGGAAAATGGATAAATTGAGTAATCTGTTTGATAAATGGATAGTGACGAGACTCCATGAGTTTTTGAAGAGTGTGAATGAGAAACTATACGCATACGACATCCCTGGAGCAACAAAGGAACTCCCTGAGTTTCTACAAGATCTTTCCAAGTGGTACATAAGAAGAAACAGAGATAGATTTAGAGATGGAGATAAAGATGCGCTGGCAACTCTTTATTCCGTACTGATAGAATTTGCAAAAACAATTGCCCCATTTACACCGTTTCTTTCGGAAGCTATCTTCCAAAATTTATCGGGAGAAAAACAACTTGATACGGAGGCCCAAGATTCAAGACTCAACGTCGATTATGTTAAGTCTGTGCACCTTGAACTCATAGGTGAAGCTGATGAAAAAATACTCAAGGAAAACTCAAACCTACTTGAGGAAATGAAACTTGCGAGAGCAATTTCCGGTATGGGACAGTCGCTACGTGTGACGAATTCTTTGCGGGTTCGACAACCACTAAGTAAAATCCAAATTTCAAATGCCAAATTTGATAGTTGGGTTGAGGAGATAATTAAAGATGAGTTGAATATCAAGTCGATTGAGTTGACAAATAAGCATAGTGAGGGCGAAAATTACTTCTCAAGTGAGGATACAACCCTGGGAATCAAAATAACTTTGGATGCTAATCTGACACCAGAACTTAAAGAAGAGGGAATTTATAGAGAACTTGTTCGAAACATTCAAGATTATCGAAAAAAGAAAGGACTCAAGATGGGAGAAATTATCCCAATGAAAATTTTTTCGGAGGATCCTGAAATCACAAAAATTCTTGAAAATTACAAAACATTTGGAGAAGATGTAAATGCGGAAGTAAAGATTGAGGAAAATGAGGGGGATGAGGTAAAAGTTGTTGGAAAAATAGTGATTATTAGTTAATTTTTGAGAATAATTTTCATCATAGTTGTTGGCTTATTTGCCTACGTTACTGGTGTTATACTCCTTTCTATTTGAAATTTATCAGTTATAGATTGACTTCTCTTCGTATTCAATTTCTCCTCTTTCGATAATCCCAACTCTATTCAGTGGCCACCAACGAAGTACTACTTTCCCTTTGATCCAGTTTCTATCTACAAACCCAATATCAATAAACCTAGAATCTTTGCTGTTGTTTCGATTGTCTCCCATGAGGAAGTAGAAGCCTTCTGGAACAGTAATTACTTCACCCTCTTCCATAAAATCATAAGTATGTGTTATATAATTTCCATCTTGTGGAATATACGACTCTATCATTTTTTTTCCATTTCGGTATACAAAACCATCCTGAATCATAATTTTGTCGCCAGGGATCCCAATTACCCTTTTGATGAAATCTGGATGTTCTGGCTTTTGGAATATGACTACATCTCCCACCTGATAATTATAATTGTATTTTTGTATGTATTCCTTCTCACCAATCAACTGAATAATTTTGTTTGTGAATAATAATTCTCTGTCATGAAAATTTGGCATCATCGACTGACCATCGACTTGGTTTGGGATAAATACAAATAAATACATTACAATAAAAAGAGCAAGAAGAATGACAATGAGTTGCATCATATCTATCAATCTTTTTCCGACAGTTTTTTTTGGTTTTGGAAGATCATATATAAACTGATTTTTCGACATCTTTTCTATTATTCAACTTCTATAGTCTAGATCAATTTGGTGAAGGATTCAACAATAAATACCCTTCACCCAAAATTGCAAATAAATAGTAAATAATTTTTTTTCTTGTTTTTGCCCCGACTCGCAGTATAATAATTGGGTAATATTTTAGAATACGTCATTGGTATCAGAAAAAGTCAAAAATTTTGCAAAAGAAACCCTGCATACACTAGCAAGCTCTCTTCTCTTGACAGCTTTTATTTACTATTTCATTGCAACACCCAACGAGGTCAAGGGAATCTCTATGGTTCCAAATGTTGAGCATGGAGATTTGATACTTACAAATCGGGTCAAACATCTTCTTGGAGGCAGTATTCTCAAAAATAGTTGGAATTATGAAAGAGGAGAAATGATAATTTTTAAACTTCCAGATAGAGATGCATATATCAAACGAGTAGTAGCAATACCTGGGGACAAGGTTCAGATAATAGACGAGTCACTAATTATTAATGACAGAAAGGTCATAGAAGGATATATCCCAGAAGGAAGGCTAACTCCTCCTGGAGATTTTATCAAAGAGGAACCTGTATATGTTCCAGAGGATATGTATGTTGCCTTGGGTGA
>CAYSKC010000095.1:2381-4429 GCA_964431615.1 uncultured Candidatus Saccharibacteria bacterium | reverse complement strand
GAAACCTCTGATTTTGGAGATTTGAATGATATTTTTAACCAATTCTTTGGACAAGGTTTTGGAGGTTTTTCACAACACTCAGCAAGAAAGCGACCAAATCGGGGTAGCGATATCGAAGTCAATCTTGAAATAAGTTTTTTGGATGCAGTATTTGGTATAGAAAAAAATATTCAATTTAAACGTAAGGTCCCATGTGATAAATGTTCTGGAACTGGAGCCAAGGGTGGGGTAAGCAAAAAAACATGTACAAATTGTGGCGGATCAGGTTTTGTAACTTCAGTACAACATACATTCTTAGGACAAATACAAACGAGAGGGGTATGCCCTGTTTGTGAAGGACAAGGAGAAATGGTTGACGAACCCTGTCCAGTATGCAACGGACTTGGTTTTGAAGAAAAATTAGACTCGTTCCTGATCAAAGTTCCCCCAGGTATACCAAATGGAGTAACTCTTCGTTTCGAGTCAAAAGGAAATGCGGGAGATAGGGGTGGACAAGTTGGAGATTTGTACATCAACCTTGAAATCCAGCAACACGAGATATTTGAAAAAAGAGGCGATGATATCTATTCAGAAATTGCAATATCAGTTGTAACTGCTACGCTCGGAGATGAAATTGAAATTGATACAGTAAATGGCAAAATTAAAATGAAAATTCCGCCAGGAACACAACCTGGAAAAATATTCAGACTCTCAGGAAAAGGTGGTCCCAAATTCCGAGGTAGGGGAAATGGTGATCACTATATCAAGACAAAAGTAATAATACCCGATAAATTATCACGCAGAGAACGAGAGGTTTGGGAAAAATTGAAAAGTTAGTCTTCGTTAGTATTTTTAAATATGGAGATAACAATCATATTTTCAATTCCGAATTGGTTTCTCGTCTTGATTTCAAAATTATTCTCTCCCTCTCGAAGTTCAATATCAGGAGTCTCAAATTCACCAAGACCAAATGTTTCAATCACCTTGTCGTTAAGATATAACCCGTTTCCCGCGTTGATCTCACCCTTCAGCTTGATTTTTTCTGAGGATGTATCAATTTTATATGTTTGAGTATAAGAAGCTTCAGCTTCCATTGGGAAGGTCAAAAATAATTTTGGTCTTTGGATTGCTACAAATGCCCTGATTAACATCAATATCCCAAAAATAGCTAAGACTAAAACAAAAATAAACCAAAATAACTTTCCAGGTGTAAATTTTAAATTTGTGTCAGGAAGCTGTTTTTCTTTTTTGACTCTTAGTGATTGTTTAATTTTTCTTGCATACTCCCTCTCTCGTTTCAAAACCTTGAGGGCTCTAGTTGAATCAAGACCCAGATATTCAGAATAATTCTTTACAAAACCTCTGAGATAGACCTCTCCTGGGATCATTTCGTAATTTCCAACTTCGATTGCTTCTAAAAATTGTTGGCCAATTTTGAGATTCGAGGAAACTTCTTCCAGATTAATTTTTTTTCCTTCACGGACACTCTTTAATTTTTTACCAATCGAATATGAAGTGTTTGGGTTTTCGTACATTTTCTCAAAAAAACTATTGAAGATAATTTGTTTATATGATTATAATCCATCTCGTATTCTTCGGTGAAATTCCGAAACTAAATATTTAAAACTTGTTAATAAAGGAAAACAAATTATGCTATCCCCACTTACGCGAAGACAAAAAGAGGTACTTGATTATTTAAACACAATGATTAGTCTAAATGGCTATGCTCCCTCACTTCAAGAAATACGTGATCATTTCAAATTAAAAGCTATCTCGACAGTTCATGAACATCTAGAAAATTTGAAAAACAAAGGCTATATAAAAAAAGAGATGAATCAAGCAAGAGGAATACAAGTTCAAAAAGTTGAAGAATTAGAAAAGTATGTAACAATCAAGCAGAAAGGAAATGTATTGGATAGCAAAGTTATATTTAGAACTAATCAAAAAAACGAGTTGTTGGTAGATAAAAAATTTGTTGAAAAGAACAAACCAGTATATCTACTTATAGTTTTGGATAGTTCGCTCAAAACAAAATTAATTCAGGACAAAGATATGCTTGTGGTCGAGGA
>CAYSKC010000095.1:0-2371 GCA_964431615.1 uncultured Candidatus Saccharibacteria bacterium | reverse complement strand
GGAGGCTGAAAAGGATGAAATTGTACTTCTGAAAAATGGGAAAACTGTTTTTGTCGATAGAAAAAAGAATGAGAAGGGAGAAGAGGTAATTGGGCGCGTAAGGCTTGTTGTTAGAGACTGTCTTCAGAACTAATCTTCTTTGTTTTGTGGGTTTGCCTTGATTGAAAAATTTTCGGGTACTGGATCTAACCTATGTTTGGTCCAAGGTGTACATCTCAAAATCCTAAAAAAACCCATAATTGTTCCTTTAAACACTCCAAATTTCTCAATAGCTTCATACGTATATTGTGAACAACTAGGATAGTGAACACAAACTCTATATTTGTCTGGTCTAGCCCAAAAAGAATGATCAAAAGAAAAAAGCTTTTGATAAAACCTGATGATAAGTAGTAGTATTTTTTTTGGTATATTCATAATTTTTAAATATATCATTCAACATCTGCAATTAGATATTAAACATTGCAACTCCGTCACTATCCGTTATGTGTTACTCGCTACACGATAATTTCAACTCTTCTTCGGTACCTTTTCGAAAATATTTTTTTAAATGAGAGAAATCAATACTATCGATTGACTTATTTCACAAATATTCTCAAAACCGCACTTGAAAGTTATCCACATTTATTATATCTTATTTCTGACTTCCACTTTGCCCCGTGAAAAGTTTAATAATTTTGCACAAGTATGCCAATTTTCAAATTCATTTTCAGTTAATTAATCAAAAAATGGTCAACACCGAACTCAAGGATATTTGGAAGAAAACTCTGGCACAGCTCGAAATCAAAATTGATTCACCTGTTCACTACAAAACATGGTTTACACCTACCGAACTTATCGAAATCAATGGGAAAAAAGCCCGGGTAGGAGTTAAGAATAGCTATACAAGGGACTGGTTGAGAAAAAAACATATTACTCTAATTAATAAAACAATCTCTCATGTTGCTAGAAAAGATTTGGAGGTAGAATTGGAAATTTCAGAAACACTTATAAACGAACCATATCAAAAAATTTCAAAAAAAGAAATAGCACAAGAGTCCTTGCTTTCGGTCAAAAAAGGTACAAATCAGCAATTTGAAGATATTTTGATCCAGTCAAACTTCTCTCCTGAATTCAGTTTTTCAAACTTTATAGTTGGCCCTTCAAACAGACTGGCTCATGCAGCAGCTATCGGTGTTGCAGAAACTCCTGGGACTCTTTACAATCCTTTATTTCTTTACGGCGGGACCGGTCTTGGCAAAACACATTTGGCACAAGCTATTGTTCAAAAAATCTTTGAAAAAAAGAGGGGAACAAAAGCTTTTTATACTACAAGTGAAAATTTTCTTAATGAAATGGTTTCTTCTATCAAGACAGGAAAAACACATGAATTTCGAAATAAATACAGGTTTATGGACGTATTGATAATTGATGATATACAAGTAATTTCAAAGTGGGAACAAACTCAAGATGAATTATTTAATACCTTCAACGCTCTCCATGGCAAGAAAAAACAAATAATACTGGTATCAGACCGACCACCAGAGAAAATTCATAACTTGGAATCACGGCTAAAATCAAGATTTCAGGGGGGCATGGTAATCCAGATTGAAAGACCCGATTTTGAAACAAGACTTGCTATTGTCGAAAGCAAATCAAAAACACTTGGTATCCACCTTTCTCAAGAAATATTGGGGTATATCGCAGAAAATATTACTGATAACATAAGACAGCTTGAAGGAGCACTCAAACAAATCGGTCTTTATAACCAAATGCATACCGAGTCTCTAACCCTCGATGAAGTAGGGTCAATCCTTCAAACAGATCCCAAAAACAAAAGAAAAAGCATAAGTCCCAAACATATCATTAAAGCTGTAGCAAAAGAATTCGAAGTAAGCACAAAAGATATTCTATCCAAAACAAGAAAAGCCGAAATTGCATTTGCAAGACAGGTAATTATGTATATACTCAGAGAGGAGTTTGGGTATAAACTTGAAGAAATTGCGATGCTTTTGAATAGAAATGATCATACGACAGTTATACATGCTGTTGATAAAATCAAAAGTATGATTGCTCTCGAACCAGGACTGTCGGAACAAATAGAAGAAATCAAAATTAGTTATTCAAATAAAGACTAGTAGTTATTCACAGATAATATTTTTTGGATATAATCATTTGCACTAATTTAAACACAATTTTGCACATATCCACACACACTACTAAAAACTACTATTTATAAATAATATTTTAGTAATAATTCAAAATGAGGATAGAAGTTATCCAGGAAAAATTGGCAAAAGCTTTGGTTCATATCAACAAAGCAGTAAGTAGTAGGCCCAATATTCCAGTACTAAGCAATGTTTTGATCAAAGCAGAGTCAGACCAAATTGTTCTT
>CAYSKC010000094.1:2155-4457 GCA_964431615.1 uncultured Candidatus Saccharibacteria bacterium | reverse complement strand
ATGTACCCATAGATTTTGAACTATCAAATGCAAAGTTGGATGATTATGACCCACTGGTTGTAAAAAATCTTTTTGCTGAACTTGGCTTTCGATCTCTTTTAGAAAAACTTCCAAAGGCTAATGGCATAACAACAAAAAACAGAGCCTTTAACTCAACAAAAGAGGTAATATTCGGCCAAAATGATAGAAATGAGCAAAAAGGTGAACAGATTTCATTTTTCAATCAAAACGAGAAAAAGGATAAAAATACTTTTCAAGTATTTTCTAGTACCGACTATATTCTCGTTGACTCACAGGGGGATTTTCATAAGCTTTTGGAAAAGTTAAGTGTTGAAAAGAAATTTGCTTTTGATACAGAAACTACAAGTACGAATTTCATGGAAGCAAAAGTGCTTGGTATTTCAATTTGCTTTGGTCAGAAGTCATATTTTGTGAATCTTAATTCTGATTGGTTTTCTCGAACAGAGGTTTTGAAACTTCAAAAACTTTTTGGTGATGAAAAAGTAGGAAAAATCGGACACAACATAAAATATGATGTACACGTTTTGAGAAATAAGACGGTAAAGGGGGTGTCTTTGGATATCAAAACCAAGGGAATATATTTTGATACTATGATTGCAGCATATGTCCTAAAAGGGGGAAATGGGCCAATGGGTTTGAAGGCACTTTCTTTCAATGAATTGTCTTTTGAAATGAATAATCTAGAAGACTTGTGGCACAACGAAGAAGAGACGGGTCTATCGGTTTCGAGAAAAAAAGATGAAATAGATAAACTGATGAAGGCCATTAAACTAGAGGATCTCAAAAACTATGCTTGTGCGGATGCATTTGCAACTTGGAATCTTTATGAGAAATTCAAAACAAATTTTGAACTTGAAGAGAAATTGTCAAAATTATTTTATGAAACTGAAATGCCGCTAGTGACAGCTATTTTGGGAATGGAGCGAGAAGGAATTACTCTAGATGTGAAATACCTAAAAAAGTTAGGGGAAGAATTAGACCAAAAAATTGCTGATTGTAAATCGAAAATTATAAAAATGGTTGGACATAATTTCAATATTGACTCACCAAAACAAGTAGGAGAGGTTCTTTTTGATGAGTTTAAGTTATTTGGTGGAAAAAGGACAAAGACAGGTGCATGGCAGACAAACGAATCAGTTCTGAGAGATCTATCTGGAAAACATCCTTTGATTGATCTACTTTTGACCAATAGGGAATTATCAAAACTTCGAAGTACTTACATTGATTCGTTGATCAAGGAAGTAAACCAGAAAACACAGAAAATTCATACTAGTTATAATCAAACAATTGCTTTGACTGGACGTCTGACATCTACAAGTCCCAATCTTCAAAATATACCAGTAGCTACCGAGGAAGGAATGAAAATTCGAAAAGCTTTTGTAGCTGAGAAAGGTCAGACATTTATTTCTTTTGATGTTTCACAGCAAGAACTACGAATTTTGGCTCATTTATCTGGAGAAGAAAATTTAGTTACTGCATACAAAAAAGATATGGATGTTCATGCACTGACTGCAAGTATGGTTTTTGGAGTAGCAATTGAGGATGTGACAAAAGAACAAAGAGCAAAAGGAAAAACATTGAATTTTAGTTTGATGTATGGCATTAGTGAATATGGACTTTCCAATAGATTAAAAATTCCAAAAGAAGAGGCAAAAAAACTTATTGAAAACTATTTCCAAGTCTATCCAAAAGTCAAATTATTTTTTGATGAGCTACTAACTCAGGCAAAAGAAGAAGAAAGGGTCGAGACAATGTTTGGTAGATGGCGAGAAACAAGAGGTTTGAGAAATAGTAATTTCAAAGTACGTTCAGCAACTACAAGAGAAGTAATCAATTTCCCAATCCAGGGAAGTGCTGCGGATATGATGAAAAAATACATGATTGAAACTGAAAAATATCTTGAAAGATCGGAGATAGCAAAAAAAATTAAAGCAAGAATGATACTTCAAATACATGATGAGTTGATATTTGAGGTTGATGAAAGTGACCATAATATGGATTTATTTATTTCGGACATCAAGGATATTCTTGAAAACTCTATCAAAATAAAAGTCCCGCTGAAGGTAAGTGTAAATAATGCAAAAAACTGGGGCGAACTTAAGTAAATTTCCAAGTCGTTCAAGGTCACTCCTTGCCCGCTGTCCCTTGGCAAGCAGGCAAAATCCTAGATTCAAACTGGGATGAATTAGGTTGTCATATCAAAATCAATTTCTGTATACTAAAGTAGATAAATTTTTAATTAACCAATATGCGAATAGGAAAATTATTTCTAACTGTATTT
>CAYSKC010000094.1:0-2145 GCA_964431615.1 uncultured Candidatus Saccharibacteria bacterium | reverse complement strand
TTGGTGTTGTCAAGTTTCTCGAACTTTTTGAGGTTGTCCGGATAGAAGATGTGAGAAGATTAATTTTGCATTTGAGAGGTGAGGATCCTGACCCAATGGATCCAGACTATGACCCAGAATATACTCTAGATGAGGACATATTGGATGAGCTTGAAGATATGACATATGCAGAGAGAGAAGACGTAGTTGAGATACTTAGTGAGAATATGGATGAAGATATCAAACAATTAGACTCACAACAACTTACCCAAAACGTCAAACAAAAACCAAATGTGAAATTTCAAGTTCAGAAAGCAAAAATAAATCAGCCAAAACAAACGAATAAGAAGGTGTTGGATGGAAGACTTGGAGAGGTAATGAAAGTATTTGAAAAAAATGATAGAGTTGATACGGACATTTTGTCCAAAAATGTAAAGGGAGCGACGGTGAGGACATTGAGAAGAGATTTGGAAAAATTGGAGAAAATGAAGTTTGTAAAGAAAGTTGGAAAAACAAAAGGAAGCTATTATGTTAAGCTCTAAATAAGAGGTATCAAAGACAAAAAAAGATTAGTCCTTATATTTGGTGCTTGTACTTTTGTGTCTAGAACTTTTTACACTGCCCAGTCCCGGTCTTCTACGACCGGGATATTTTTTTAGAAAAAGGCAGTATAATTATTGCAGTTATTATAAATAATGATGTTATTTAGTAAGTTTTGTAACTATCTACTCAAACTTGAATCCATTTCTTCTCGACTTGAGATGACAGGTTTACTTTCCGATCTGTTTTCTGAACTTAAAAATAACGAAATCAGAAATACCATGTATTTGTTGATTGGAAGAATTGCTCCGAAATTTGACCCATTGGAATTTAATCTTTCAACCAAGCTTATGATCAAGGCTTTTGAGGGGATAGGTAGTAAAACATTTTTTTTTGAAGAACAAAAAAATAACGTTGGGGAAATATTCAAAGAGACGGGAGATATAGGGATCACTTTTGAGAAGTTATTTATTGAAAAAAATTTTACTGGAAAAAATTTGGCAATAAATGAAGTTTTTGAATCTCTAAAAGATATTGCGATTTTGGAAGGAACTGGTTCTCAGGGAGTAAAAATTGAGAAGATACAGAGTTTGTTTGGTAAACTATCTCCCCTTGAATCAAGGTTTGCATCAAGAATGGTTGTAGGGAAATTGAGACTTGGTGCAAGTGACAAAACAATACTTGACGCTCTTTCGTGGGTTAAGTTTAGAGACAAAAGTGCAAGGGAATTGCTTGATCGAGCATATGGTGTGAGAGCAGATATTGGTGAGGTGGCTGAAATTGTATTATCTACTCCCAAGGAAGATATCAAAAAGGAACTTACAAAACTTTCTTTGAAAGTCGGTGTTCCTGTTGCCTCTAAGCTTGTAGAACGTGAAAAAAGTCCTGAGAAAGTTTTTGAAAGGTTACAAAGATGTTTGGTTCAACCAAAACTCGATGGACTTCGAATTCAACTCCACAAATGGTCTTCGAGTGGAGAAACGAGAGTTGAGCTTTTTAGTAGAAATATGGAAAGGATGACAGATATGTTTCCGGAGCTTGTCGATACAATGAAAAAACTTGCCGTTGATTCAATAGTTCTCGATAGTGAAGTAATCGGGTACGATTTGAAAACAAAAGAATATTTACCTTTTCAGCAAACCATTCAACGAAAGAGAAAACATGGTGTAACTGAAAAAGCAATATCTATTCCGGTCAAGGCCATGATTTTTGATGTTTTGTATCTTGATGGTTTAGATTTAACAAGGAAAACAATCGAAGATAGAAAATCAGAATTAGAAAAAATATCTGATTTCTTTGATAAAAAAAATATCGACATGCTTGAAACAGTTGATTGTAAAACTCAGGAAGAAATCGGAGTTTTTTTCCATAAATGTGTAAATAAAGGATTGGAGGGAATCATTGCAAAAGCATATGGTACACCATATGAACCAGGGACTCGTAACTTTGATTGGATAAAACTTAAGGCAAGTTCACTTGAAGATATGGTTGATACAATTGATGCGATTGTCATGGGTTACTATAAAGGTGAGGGGGTTCGTGCAAAATATGGTTTGGGAGCAATTTTGATAGGAGTTTATGATGAAGAGGTTGACGAATATCAAACATTAGCAAAAGTTGGTACAG
>CAYSKC010000093.1:954-4480 GCA_964431615.1 uncultured Candidatus Saccharibacteria bacterium | reverse complement strand
TTGTATCTTTGTTTTGTTCTACAAAGTCACCATTTACCATCAGTATTCCTTTCACATTTCTCTCTTTCATGTCATTGACCATATTTACAAGTCCCTCAGTATTTTTAAATTCTATAAGTAGCATCATTGCTTTCGGTTTTTTTGTTTCCAATTTTTGTTCTGTTGGGACAATGTCTTCTTGGGTTGTAGTACACATGAAATTGAGAGCAATGAAAAGTCCTCCTGCAAATAAAAGTCCTCCCAAAGTCAGCATTGCAAGTATAACTGGCAGTTTTCTCATCTTTGTTTTTTTAAAAACTAATATAAGTATAAATTTATCCGAACATGAGAAGTTCGGGCTTGATTATCAATATTATTCCAATGATTAGAAGTAATATTCCGCCAATAATCCCTGAAAATTTTGTATATTTTTTTGCGATTCCAGTTACTTCAAATGTTTTAATCGCCATGAAAAAAACAAATAAATCATCTAGCATGAAAACAAAAATGTATAGAATAAGATACATATAGTACTCAAAAATATTTAAATTGATGGTTGATAAAAGGTTTGTATATATTGCTGGGAGTCCAGCAGAACACACAACCTCAATTAAGTTGACGGATACTGCAAGTGCCATGATCCCGATAGCTGAAAGTGCAAAACTTTTTTCTGCGACAATTTTTTTGATTCTATCCATTATATTTTTTCTTTGTTCTTTGTTTGTTGCTTTGCATTCACCCTTTGAAAAAAATGCTTTATGTAACTGGTAGATTCCAGCCACTATCGCTATAATTCCTATTATCAGTTTGATCCATGTTACAAAACCGATGAGTCTAAAGAAATTAAACCATGCGGTTAGAAATACAAAATAAATAAGTGCTGATGTCACAATGAAGATAGTCCCAAGTGTGTACAATTTTTTCTTATCTTTCATATTGATCAGCATTGTAATCAAAAAGATCAGAATCCACATTGCGCAAGGGTTGAATCCATCCACAAATGCGATGATAATTGTCGCAACTGGTAGTGAAACACTTTTGAGATCTATGTTCCCAAATATTGGTGTTTTGAGATACATGGGAGATGTATTGTTTGATTCTGTCCCTTCCTCAATATTAGAATCCTTTAGAGTGTCTTCGTTATTTTCAACTTTTTGAAGGGCATTCATGCATCCTTGATCTAGACATCTTTCTATTTCATTTCCTATTTCCAAACCTGTTGTTTCGGCACTCTCAAAGCCAACAAGATATTTCTCTCCGACAATTAAAAAAGGAACAGCAGCGGTATTTATATTGAGCTCAGTTAGTATTTGATTGAAAAGTTCGCCGTTTTCTGAATTGTAATAAACTTCAAATTCTTCAATAATAATTGAATCTTCGTATCTACCTTTTATTTCTTGAATATATTCTCTCTCTTTTGCACAATGGGGACAACCCGTTCCATAAAACAAATAAAGATATACTTTTTCTGTTTCTTGTGCAGAAATTGTACTATTTGGAAGAAAAAATAGAATTCCACAAGAAAATACAAATAGCAAAAATATTGATAATAATTGTTTTTTCATGGTTTATTTGTCTTTATATTCGTTGATAAGTTTAACTAATTTTTGTTTGTCTATCTCTCCAACCTCTCTATGGACTTCTTTATTATCTTTATCCAAAAAAACAAAGCATGGTAAGTCTGTAATTTTATACTCCTGAAGCAAATTTTCGTTTTCGTCAGCATCAAAATATTTTGTGGAAAGCCAAGGATTTTCTTTTTCAATTTCTACCCACCTTGGTTTCATAACAAGGCATCCAGAACACCAGATAGCACCGAATTTTAAAATTTTCATAATTAAACATTCTAATAATAAATACTAAATGCTAATAATTGATTTTTGAGATCAATCATTTTCTATTTTATATCAATTATAATTATTCATATTTCAAAATAAAATCTCTAACGATTTCTGTGAATTCTTTTGGATTTTCTATCATAGTCATGTGATGACAACTTTTAAAAATATGAAATTCTGCCTCTTTTGCTATTTCAAAACATATTTCAATATCTTCAGGGGGACAACATTCGATTTCTCCACATGTAAACAAAATTGGAATACCAACTTTTTTTATTTCATTTGTTAGATCTACGTCTTTTAAATTTCCAACAATATTGAGTTCTGAAACCATATTTTCTCCCAACATCGCATCATGTACTTGAGGATAATATAAATGGCTCAGGCGTGTCATCAATTCGGGGGGTTTTGGAAAAAATTTGCAAATATGGAGTTGAAGATGTTTCAAAAGTGCTTTTTTGTAAGTTTCTGGGTCGCCAATATTTTTAAATTCATAATCATCTATTACCTTTGCATAATCACCAGAAAGATTTGTCTTCAATTTTTTGCTCGTGTGTTTTATATATCTGGGCATATTGATTATTGGGCTCATTAGTTCTAAGCTCAATATTCCTTCTGGATATTTTGAGGCAAATGATAAGGCAAGCATTCCTCCCCAAGAATGACCAAGTAGGTGATAGTTTTTCAATTTCAATTTTGAAACTACAGCCTGAACCTCATCTGTATAACGTTCAATTGTCCAGAGAGATTTGTTATCAGGTTTGTCTGAGAACCCACAACCTAACTGGTCATAAAAAATTATTTCTCTATCTGACCCCAAAATATGGAGTGGGGTAAGATTTGAATGACTTCCACCTGGTCCTCCATGAAGTATCAAAAGTGGCGGGAGTTTTTTCTCTCCAACCTTTCCATACCACAATTTGTATTTCTTGTTCTGATATTCATATTCGACTGTCCCCTCCTGAGAGTAATTAGGTTTTTCAAAATAAGTATTGTATTTAGTGTAGATTTTATTCATTGGTTAGTTTTAGGAATTTGTTTAGGTATTGACGTTTTGATTCTATTATCCCATATACAATATGGGTTCCGTTTCTTGTGTTTTTGATAAATTCCAAATCCAGCAATGTTTTCAAATGGTGTGAGAGTAGATTATGTTTTATATCAAGGATCTTTACCATCTTGCAAACACATGTATCATCTTTTTCTAGTAATTCTAGAATTGCAATTCGATTTGGCTCAAGTATTTTTTGAAGTTTACGTACATTGTTTTCTTTTGTTCTATTCACAATATTTCAATGATCATTGAAATATATCAGTAATAAACTTCTGCGTCAAGAATTATTTTATTTCAAGATAAAAAAACCTCAGTCTTTAGGGTGAAGATGAGCAGGAACAAAAAGGGTTTTGAAGGCTAATAGCGAAAAACAATACTTTGGTATTTATGCCGAAGTATTGTTTTTCTTTGTTTGGATATTTATGGCATAGCCTTCTATCAAAGCTTTCGTGATTTTTTCCATAACAGATGTGACATCTCTTTGGTATTGACTTTGAGATATCCCCATTTTTTTTGCTGCATCAATTTGATCGAGTTTTTCTAGAAACCGAAGACGAATTGTTTCAAGTTCCTCATCTGATATTTCAATAACTTCTAGTTCTTGTAGAGGTATACCTCGAGGTTTGAAATAAATTTCACGAAAAGAAAAACCAAG
>CAYSKC010000093.1:699-944 GCA_964431615.1 uncultured Candidatus Saccharibacteria bacterium | reverse complement strand
AAACTATTGATAAATTTTAATTTACTGCACAAAATTCTCCAGTTAGAGGTGAGCCACAAAGTGGGCAGTCTAATTCGGAACATGGAACCCCTCGTTCTCTGTGAGCAACGACCGTGCCACATTCTGGACATTCACAGACATCAGACCCTAAAGGTCTACCCTCAGGTAGATATCTCCTTCTGGAATATGGTCTACGACCTGTGGCGTCTCTATATGCCATAATTTTCTACATAAAAAATAACAAA
>CAYSKC010000093.1:324-689 GCA_964431615.1 uncultured Candidatus Saccharibacteria bacterium | reverse complement strand
TCTTATTATAAAAATGCATAAGTCACGGACTGTATTTTTTTTTTGTATTCTCCATAAATAGACTTCACCTGCATTTTTTGATAATCCATTGGGCAATATTGGTATATATTAAACCACTACCCCAGTCTCTGGATCAAGGTAATATCCAAGAGCGGATTATCTAGCCAAGTACGATTATTTGGTCAAAAATTTCCGCCCAATCTTTCAATTTTCTGACTATAAACAACTCTATCGTATCTATATGTCATTGTTTATATCATAAAAACTATTTTTATTTGCAGAAAATACCTTTGAGTGGTGTATTACACTTTGGGCAAATTGTCTTTGAGCAAGGAATCCCACGTTTGTGTGGTTCGGAATATCCA
>CAYSKC010000093.1:0-314 GCA_964431615.1 uncultured Candidatus Saccharibacteria bacterium | reverse complement strand
GTTCATCACCCATGACCTTATCAGCGGGGACAAATACAGTTTCCGCTACCACCCATTCCCTTACCGCCAGATCTTTTCATGCCCATTCTTGGTCTTGAGTTGACATTTCCGCCAATTGGACCAGTTCCATCTCTTCTTGGCATATTTTTATAATTAATAAATAAATGGGTAAATACCCATTTGATAATAACTCATATTTTTTCTTCTTGTCAAGAGCTTATACGGGTCAGCTAAATCTCGCGAATTGAATTTGAATGAAGAGAAAAGTGAGATATTGATAGGTAAATAATATTTGAGAGTAAAATCTACGTTTT
>CAYSKC010000092.1:0-4560 GCA_964431615.1 uncultured Candidatus Saccharibacteria bacterium | reverse complement strand
TGTTTTGAGACAAAAAACAATAAACGACAAGCATCTAACGAAGGCCAGTCAGACAAAGTATTTGAAGAAATCACTAATCTACACTCAAAATTAGATAAAATTCTAAAACTATTGGAGAAGTGTCAATGCACAAGTATTGCTGAAACCAAGGTTGAAAAGAAGAAAAAGGTTATAACCGATGAAACAAAGAAATCTGTGACAAAAAAAACTGCAGCAAAAAAAACAACTCCAGCAAAAGTAGCAGATAAAAAAATCGTAAAGAAAAAGATAACAAAAAAGAAAAAGTCATAAATCCCAAGTCTGGATAATTGCTGATACAAGAAATAACCTTTTGTGGTATACTTATACCCGTCGAACTGATTTTTAGGTCGAATGTGAGTCATTTTTTTAGCTCTTCTTTCTTAAATATCCTACAGATTAGTTACTTATTTTTCCCTTCAAATCGAAGGGGTAATTTATTATTTTTGCAATATGTACAGGGGAAATTTTAGAAATTCGAGGAGTTTTTCATCGAACAACAACTACAAAAAGGGTACCAGAACTAGATCTTCAAAAACGAGGATACGTGGTCAATCTCAAATTGATGTAAATAAATTTATCAATAAGGCACAAGAACCAACCTTCAGTGAACAAAAAATCACTAATTCATTTACAGATTTTGATTTGAACCCAAAATTATTGGAAAACATACTTAAAAAAGGGTTCGAAAAACCAATGCCAATTCAAGATCAAGCTATTCCAAATTTGCTACAAGGAAAAGATCTGATCGGTATAGCAAATACAGGTATGGGAAAAACTGCTGCATTTTTGATTCCAATGATTCAAAAAATTATTGACAATCCAAAAGAGAAAGTCTTGATCATCACGCCCACAAGAGAACTTGCCGAGCAAATAGTAAATGATTTTCGCGCGCTCTCTCTAGGACTAAATATGTATTCCGTTTTGGTAATCGGTGGAGTAAGTATCCAGAACCAAATTAGAAATCTGAAAAAAGGATACAACTTTGTAATTGGTACTCCAGGAAGATTAAAAGATTTAGCAACTAGAAAAAACATCAACTATTCAATTTTCACCAACGTCGTTGTAGATGAGGTTGATAGAATGTTCGATATGGGTTTTTCTAGAGAGGTAATTCAAATATTTCGAGCTCTTCCAAGAATAAGGCAGTCAATGTTTTTTTCGGCAACAATGACAAATGAGGTTGTTCGATTGATTAATGAAAATTCTAATAATCCAGTTACTATCACACTCAAATTACGTGATACCGCATCTACTGTTGACCAAGACATTATCCGTATATCTAGTGCACAAAACAAAATCGAAACACTACACAACTTACTAATCAGCAAGGAAGTCACAAAAACCCTTATTTTCAGTAGAACAAAATGGGGAGTAAAAAAACTTGCACATGAACTTATAGACCGAGGATTCAAGGTTGATTCAATTCACGGAAACAAGACACAATTTCAAAGACAGAAAGCTTTGATTGCTTTCAAAAATGATATGGTAAATATACTGGTAGCAACGGATGTTGCAGCTAGAGGTCTAGATATTCCAGATATTAGCCACGTTATCAACTATGAGGCACCAGAAAAATATGAGGATTATATACATCGAATTGGAAGAACAGGTAGAGCCAACAAGGTTGGAAAGGCACTTACTTTTGTATAAAATGCATCTGATATACAATTCATTTATTTTCTGTTGAGATAAATATGAAAGATATTGTCCAGAATCTTAAGACATATGCAAAGATAAATACAGATTTCCAATTCCGTTTCAATTCAGGACTTAAGAGACAATTTGTGCAAATAGGAATTGTAATTCACAATTCAATTTTGACATTGTTAGAAGAAAGCAACGGTTTGATTCTTTTTCAAAAAGACGATATAGACGGTTATAAGATTTTTTCTTTGAATGAAATCATCTCAAAAAACAAATATCTACAAGAAATATATGAAGATGGGTGGGATGAAAATAAAATTATCTTTTGTGAAATAATTGGCGAAGGCAACTACATTGCCATAGATAAAAACGGCAATATTTATGATGGATTTCATGAAATTGATCCAAAAGAATGGCCACTTATCTCAAACAGTCTTGAAGAATTTCTCCAACTTCTCGTGAAAAACAACGGTAACAAATTCTGGCTCCAGTAATATAGATAATCCCAAGAGGCGTATACCATAGTTTTTTCATCCATTTTGTTGGTCTAATATTTGATTGATACAGCTTATCAAAACAGCAATCTTTTCAGCATTAAATATAGTCACCACAAAGTTCAAATACTTTTGTTCCCCATAATCATAAAAATATCCCGGATGGATAAGTATGTGATGCTTTTCAAGAAGCTCCAGCACAAATTCCTCCTCATCAAAACTTGTTTTAGATTTTTCAAGACTCAATATCATGTTTATTCCTCCAGAAATTGGTGTAGACTTAATTCTGTTTTGTTTAGCCAATGCTTTATTCATAGTCTCTGCTTTTCTCCTCAAAGTTTTTATCATTTCCACTTTAAATTCTCTCCCTCCCTCAAAAATTTCAGGAATCATAGACTGTGTAATGTAATTTGCATTGAGAAACATATCGTTTGCAGTTTCAAGTTTCTCAATAATCTTTCCAACTCTTTTTCGTTCTCCCTCAACCAAAATCCACGAAAGTTTCAGATCCGGTAGTGCAAACATCTTCGAAATCCCATTCAATCTGAATATAATTGACTCACTTTTGTTACAACGCATTTTGTTTGTCGTTTTTTGATAATCGTATTCAGAAAACACCTCATCAAAAATGACATAAATGTTGTGTTGTTCAGCAATTTTACATATCTGCTCATACTGTTTTTGAGATAGTATCTGCCCAGTCGGATTATTTGGAGAAATTAAGACGATAAACTTAGTTTTCTTACTAACATTTTTTTCAAGAGATTCAATATCTATCTCCCAGTTTTTCTCCTTATCCAATTTGTAATATTTAACTTTAATTTTATTGAACTCAGCAAAATATGAGAATAAAGGATATGATGGGGATGGAAGCAGTATCTCATCTCCGGGTTTTGTGAACAAAGAAAACAAAAGGTTGTAACTTTCAGATGTTGAGCTCGTAATTACAATATCTTCAGGCTCAAGGTTCAATGATCGACTTTCTGAATAATATTTAGAAATAGCTTTTCTCGTAGTCAAAAGTCCCTTTGGGTCTGGTTTATAACTTCGATTTTCGAAATACTTAACTACAGCATCTTTCAAAATATCCACTGGAAATTTCATATCGAGACTAGTGAAGTTACTTTCCGTGAAGTCCACAAAATCGTCAAATTTTTTTATTTTTTCTCTAAGAGAATAAATTTTATTTATCAAAATAAAAACAAAATCAACGCCAGAGTTTATCAAAGAAACAAAAGCTTTACAAAAAAAGATTTAGATGCTTTTGCCGAAAAAACCTGTTTTCTCAAGGCCAATCCCAAAGGAGAATGTTGCGCGGGTAAAACTGGATGTTCAAGTCCACAGTATCCTTCAATTAATGGTAATGGACTTATACAAGAAGTCACAGCAACCCTTCCCGAGGGGACAAATCTTCTCACACTTCCTTGTAAACCAAAGCAGAAATTCGGTATTTCTTCGTTAATTTCAAAATAACGAATACTATGGCCTTTAGGCCGAGGATGAGCGTGCCACAGGCTCAAAGCAAACACAATACTTTGGCATTTATGCCGAAATATTTTATTTCAAGAAAACCAAAACCCAAGCCTCCAGACTGAAGATATGCGAGAATAAAAAAACTGAAGCTTCTGGGAAAACACAGTACTATGAACTTAATTGAAGTATAAAATTATCAAGCAAAAGAACAGTAACATTTTCGATAGTATAATCGTATTATAGTAAGAAAAACATTTTATATACTTCAATTGAAAATAATTACTAAAACAAAATTTCTACTTATTGGCACTTTGGTAGTTGCAACAATTATTTTGTTGTTCTTCATTCAAAAAGAAATTACAAAAACGAAAAATATTGAATCACAAAATTACTTTAAATCATTATCACAATCTACAAGCAACAAAGAAAATTTTTCATTGGTCTGCTCATATGATTTGACAATAAATGAGTATATTGACAGTCTAACCTATGAACAAAAAATCTCCCAACTTCTCGTCCCAGCTTTTACAAAAACAAGATTGGAAAAGATCGATGGAAATTCACCAGAAGTCGGAGGGATTGTTTTGATAGATACCATGGGATTCTCAAATTCTGAAGAAGTAAATAAACAAATTGATAATCATACGAAAAATTTTCAAATTCCTGCTTTCATAGGGATAGATTCGGAAGGAGGAGCCGTTGAGAGATTCTCTTGGCAGGATTTCACAACACTCAAAAGTCTCAAAGGGAACCCCAATGAATTGTGTGCAAATATTGAAAAGGATATTGAGCTTATGGAGGATACAGGAATCAACTGGTCATTAGCACCCATAATGGACATACCTACAAGTGTTCTAGACTGGATATATGGACGATCTATCGATTTGGACAAAGAAATCGTGTCAGACATCGGTGGAAGATATATATC
>CAYSKC010000091.1:0-4591 GCA_964431615.1 uncultured Candidatus Saccharibacteria bacterium | reverse complement strand
GTAAAAGAAGCTGGTTTTAAATATTTTGGAATAGGAAGATAAAACTGTAAGAAAAAACTTATTTGGTCGATATATATTCAAGTAGTGTTTATAACTACTGTTATTTTTTTCAAGATAGCGAAAACCATAGACTTTAGGTTTGGGATAAGCAAAAATCAATATGTGCCAAAGGCTCAGAGTAAAACACAATACTTTGACCTTGAGGCTGAAGTATTTTATTTATTAAATTAGGTGTCGCATGAAAAAAATCTTTTCAGCGTTTGTTGTTGTATCCCTTCTTTTGATAACAACCTCATCTGCGTTTGGTGTAGTTGATGTAAATAGGGAATGCATGGGAGTTTTCAATGATGTCAAATCAGATGACCCACTTTGCCCCTATGTAGAGTATATTTATGCACAAGGTATAACCGGTGCAAAAGATTACTACAATCCAGGAGATAGTATCACACGTGGTCAATTTGCAACATTAGTTGTCAAAACATTTGGTTTAACCTATAGCGGAAGCGTCGAAGATTTCCCAGATGTACCAACTAGTCACTCTTTTTATGAATACATAAGGATTCTGAGAGGGCTTAAAATTATCAATGGTTATACTGATGGTCTGTATAGACCAGAAAATCCAGTTAGCAGAGCAGCTGCACTTCAGTTTATTGTAAGAGCATCTTGGATCAAAAATTCAAATATTTTTCAAGATAATGATATAAATATAACCGAAGTATTTCCTGATGTACCAGAAGATCATACATTTGCAGAATACATTACAAGAGTATATGCCTCAACCAATGATCCAGACATGGTAGAACCTATTGTACAGGGTTATAGTGATGGATTATTTCGTCCGGATTTTGACGTTACAAGGGCACAAACAGCAAAGATGCTTACAAATACAATGAAATATGCTGGTTTCGATTTTCTATCGTGTGACGAGTATTTCTGCCAAGATAAATTTCAATCTGATGGCTCAATTCGTGGAGAATATTTTGACTTGGACTATGATTCAGATTTCTGGAATGTTGAAATAAATGAAGGTTCAGAGATATGGGACAATGCGGGATTTGATATTACATCGATAGAAGAAGATTTGGGACTTCCAGAAGGAACAGAGGTTCCAGTACAATATATAACTATTGGATCTCTATCAACCACAGAGGAATCAGGAATTTCCTTGATGGCAGTAGATTTTGAATATATTGAAGAAGAATTTGGAATGACTTTTGAAGAAATTTATGCACTTATGTATCCCGGACTTTCCGGTACAGAAGGACTCGGAAGTTACTTTGTTGAAAGTATTGAAGATGGATCATTAATTCTTATTGATGCATCAACCGTCACAGTCGGAACAACCGTTGAGCCACCAGCAATGGCAACAAATGGTTTTTATCGAATGGCACTAACATTTAGGGATGTTGTTGGTAGTACTGACAACACAGACTTGTATGGTTTCCTTGATGTAAAAGTGACCGGGAATGTGATGTATATGAACTTAGGCTTGACCGAGGATCGTACAAAGATTGATGAAATAGTTGTTGCATTAGATAATGTAGTTACTCATTGAGAAAAATTTTAAAAAAATCCCCGGCTCTGTCCGGGGTTTTTTGTAAATAATTGATATAATTTGTCTGATTAATTCTCATAAATGGACAATAGTATTTTTTTGTCAGTAGTAATTCCAATCCGTGATGAGGAAGGAAATTTGATTGAACTTCATGATCGACTGGTTGAAACATGTAATGGTCTAAATAAACCTTACGAAATCATCTATGTTGAAAATGCCTCGAAGGATAATTCTTTGAAAATACTCAAATCATTGAAGGGTGCTAGAATCATTGTATTACGATGGAAAAACTATATGCGCAAAGCTCAAAGTCTCGCTATGGATGCAGGGTTTAAGTCCGCAAAGGGCAAATACATTGTCTATATGGATGGAGATTTACAGGTTGATCCAGAGGAAATTCCTAGATTTATCGAAAAACTTGAAGAAGGTTGTGATGTAGTCTGTGGATGGAGAAAAAAAAGAATAGAAACAAACAAAATTGACCTTTTTAAACCTATTAAAATAATCTTAAGAGCTTTTTTTACAGTTTTTAGAAGACTCTTAATCTATGAGGGGGTTCACGACCCAGGATCTGCAATCAAGGCATTCAAACGCGAAGCAATGGAAAATATTGACCTATATGGTGAAATGCACAGATATATTATTGCTTTACTTCATTGGCAAGGATATGAAATAGCCGAAATTGAAATTGTACATCACCCTAGAAAACATGGAAAAACAAAGTACAGTATATTCAAAGGTTTTCAAGGTTTTGCTGATCTTTTGAGTATATTTATTTGGAGAAAATACGCCGATAGACCACTACATTTCTTGGGAGTTGGAGGAATGTTTATTTTTTCAATCGGTTTTTTGGGTATGTTTTCACTACTTATCATGAGAGTATTTAAACTTATTTCTCTTGGCAATAGTATTTGGCCGGTTTTGACTGCAATAACTATGATTTTAGGTATGCAATTATTTGTAAGTGGGATAATCTCCGATTCACTTTCTCGAATTTTTTATTCAGTTGGGAGGAATAAGACGTATCAAATAAAAGAAGTGATTGAAAATAAGATTTAGGATTTATGATTTACGATCTAAGATTTTCGATTTTCGATTTAAGATTTTCAATCTAAGATTTAGGATTTAAGATTTTCGATTTAAGAATAAAAATTTTAGTTTCGAGTTTCAAGCCGTTTTTAGTTTCTCAAATACGTTTGTATTTGTTGTTGCCCTAATCCTTAGTCTTCCAGCCTTAGAAAACGAATTCTTTCGAATATTTTTTTCATTTTTTTTCACATATTCAATTTTTTCGACAATTGCTTCAGCATCTAATTGAGATAAAAATAATCCGTCTTCATAAATTTCATTTTGAAATTCTTCAATTTTCTTTAAATTATTATTGGATTCACAAGACAATCCAATACCCAAAACCCCTGCAAAATAGCCCAAAATAAGTGCATGCATTCGCTCTGAAATAATCAAATCAAATCCAGAAATTAAATTTTTGAAAAGTGTTAAATCCATATTTGAAGTATCTACAAATTCCAATTTGCACGTATTTGCAATTTTTTCGGCTAAAAAATTATCTGATTTGGGATTTGTCGAAAACATCACAATTTTAAAGTTAGAAAGTAAATTTTTTAATTTTTCTATTTCTCTAGTCACCTTTGCTAGTTTTACAAAATTTTTCTCCCCCCAATCGGTTTTCAATATCAAAGCAACTCTTGGTTTGGAAGGTATTTTCCTCTCGTGCATTTTTTTTATATTTTCGATATCATCGTTTAGATGTGTCCAATCGGCACTCAAAAAAACCTTTTTTCTACCTACTAATTTTTCAAAAAAGGAAAATGAACTTTTATCTCTTGCAAAAACAGAATCAATAAAAATACCTGAAAGCCTGATTAAAATTTCACCAAAAAAAGTATTTGGATGAGTACTCACTCCAGCCCAGAAAACTTCTTTATCGAGTATTTTTGAAATTATTGAAATTAGTGACCAAACAAAAATCTGACTTCCTTTTTTAAAATTCAAAATATCTCCCAATCCTCGATCGAAAAAAAGCCCGCCACCTCCAATAATTACTTTGTCGACTGAGGTAATAGTCTTGAGTAATAGCAAAAATTTTTGTGGATTTATAAATTTCACATCTCTGTCAATCCCAATCTTTTTTTGCACTTGTTCAGGATTCACAGACAATACAGAAATCTCGAAATCCTTGGGAATTACACTCAACATTGAATCTAATATTGCTAAGTCTCCAAAATTATTCCCATGAAAGGATCCACATAACAATACTTTTTGTTTGTCATTTTTTTGTTTCAAAAGCTTTTTCGTATTCAAAAATTAAATTTTCGCTAAAGTACTGTACAATTTTTTCTCGATTATTTCTCGATTGCTTTTCCCTTAAACCCTTATCATTATAGATTTTTAGTATTGCCTGAGACAGCTCATTTGAATTTTGTGGATTTACAAAAATCGCGTTTTCTTCTTCTTTCAACAAATCCCTCTGCCCCCCCACGTTCGTTGCGACAACGGGCAAACCACAATACATTGCTTCTTGAACTACTATACCCATTCCTTCATGAAGAGAGGATAAAACATAACAATCAGAATTTATAAGCATTTTGTATTTATCCTCATTCTCATAATCTGTGTGCAAAAAACAACGACTGGACAATTCTAAGTTTTCAATTTTCTGCTTTAAAGTTGCAAATTCGGGACCACTTCCGATTATATTTAAAATAATTTGCTCGGGTAGATTTTTTAGTGCGTCAATCAAATAATCAAAACCCTTTCGCTTCACAAGTCTACCTACTGCAATAAGCTTGAAAGATTTATCATTCTCATCTCTCTTTTCTCTTAATTTTTCAAGGCTGAACTTGGGTTTTTGAAATGGAAGTGGAATTACTTCTACCTTTGATTCAAATTCTTTTGAAATTGCCATAAACCTATTCTTTGTGTCCAAACTTTGGACGATAATTTTACTTGCAAATTTAGATTGAATTTTTAGTGAAATTTTCAAAATCCAAGCAAGAATTCCCTTTCCAGATGGTG
>CAYSKC010000090.1:0-4631 GCA_964431615.1 uncultured Candidatus Saccharibacteria bacterium | reverse complement strand
TATACAACGTACTCGTAAAGGAGGGCTTTCATCCAACACTTGGTATGGGAATTTACTATGACGACCCTAATTCAAAAGATCAAAATAAGCTCAGAAGTGATGTTGGGAGCATCATCCCTGTTGAAGAGAATCCAGATATTGAAAAATTAGCTGGACTGATCAAAGTAAAAGAAATACCTAGAAATGAAGCAGTTGTTGCTCGTTTTGAGATAAAGAATAATTTTTCATATATGATCGGGCCTTTGATTGTTTATCCAAAAATCAGAAATTTTATGCTTGAAAACGGATATGAACTCAAAAACCCCGCATATGAATTCTATGATATGGTAAATAATGAAATAACCTTTGCTATTCCACTTGAAGAAGAAATAAAAGACGAATTACTTATTGAATCAAATATTCAAGACACAACCATAGTCAATAACAAAAATTATTGAATCACATTTCAAAACAATCACTCAAAGCGAACTTTTTTTTGAGATGTACCTTAATTGATCAACATTAATCAAATATTAATATGGAATTTCTATATGCTATTTCTTCTGCAATTATTGTAAGTTTTATATCTATTCTTGTTTTGTTGATTTTTTCTTTCAATAAATTATTTGAGAAACCCGTAACGCTAATTTTGGTTGGGCTTGCGACTGGTGCTATGTTTGGAGATGTCTTTATTCACCTTTTGCCAGAGATTGCAGAAAGTACAGGTTTCGGAATTGTTGAATCAATGGGTATTCTTCTTGGTTTGATATTGTTTTTTGTTGTAGAAAAATTTCTACATTGGAGACACTGTCACGACAATGATTGCAACGATCATTCAAAACAAATTCATCCCATTGCAACTATCAATATTGTTGGCGATTCGTTACACAATTTTATTGATGGATTGTTGATCGGTGGAAGTTTCTTGGTAGATCCAGTTCTCGGTCTAGGTACCACAATCGCAATTGTCCTACATGAAATACCTCAAGAAATAGGAGATTTTGGAGTTCTTGTACATAGTGGTCTTTCAAAACGAAAAGCATTTCTCTTTAATTTTTTCACTGCTTTGATTGCTATACTTGGAGTAATTGTATCTTTTCTTATAGGAACTACAGAGGTTGTCACAAACTCTATACTTCTTCCTATTACAGCAGGAGGATTTATTTATATTGCTGGTTCTGATTTGATTCCGGAACTTAAGCATCATATATCTTTCAAGAATTCAATTTTTCAATTTCTTGCGATATTAACTGGTCTTTTTTTTATGTATTTATTAACATATATTGAATAATTTTTTATATAAACAAGAATGACACTATTTCAATCTATTGCTCTCTACCCCATTTCTTTTGTAATTTTTTTGGGCGTTGACATGGTCTGGCTCGGATTTATTGCCAAAGATCTTTACCAAAAAAATCTAGGAAAGTTTTTGTCTCCTGATGTAAACTGGCTTGCGGCAATTATTTTTTATCTTCTTTTTGTGTTTGGAATTTTGATTTTTGCAGTATTTCCAGGAATTCGTGAACACTCGGCAAAATTTGTTTTACTTCACAGTGCTTTGTTTGGTCTACTCTCATACGCTACTTATGACCTAACTAATCTTGCAACAATCAAAGGGTGGCCAGTCAAAATTGTCGTTATTGATATGATATGGGGTATGGTTCTGAGTTCAATTGTAGCTCTTGGTACATATTTAATTTACAACAAAATCTGGGGTTGATGGTTTGGGATAGAATCGAAAAATACAAAGAGAGCTTCGAAAACAAAGGTGAGTATGTTCTTTACTGGGTTCAGTCTAGTCCTAGAATCGAATACAACTACGCACTAGAATTTGCCATCCAAAGATCAAACGAATTAAAGATTCCTTTACTCCTTTTTTTTGAGATTGATACAACTTTTCCTTTTGCAAATGAACGTAGTTTCTATTTTTTGATCGAAGGACTGAAATCTTTTCAAAATTCCACAAAAACTCTTGGGATAAACTTTTTGGTTGGTATCAAAGATGACAAAAATTTAGCTCAGTTATCTGACCTGTTGTCGAAAGCATCGGAAATAATCACAGAAAAAGGGATTCTTAAATTTTTTCAACAAAGAACTCAAAAATACTTTTCAAATATCAAAAAAAATATTTTTTTTGTTGACACAAACACAGTTATACCTATAAAACAAGCATCATCAAAAGAAGAATACAATGCATTCTTTTTTCGAAAAAAGATATTGTCAAAAGTTGAGAAATTCATCAAACCATTTAAACTGACAGATTTGTTGAATAAAAAACAAAACCTAGTGTTCAAAACCATGAATTTAGCGAGTACACAAGAAATTATTGATCGATTAAAATTGGATAAATCCGTAGAGCGGATTTTTGAGGTCCATGGAGGTGAAAAAAATGCAATTAAAGTATTGAAAGGATTTCTTCAAAATAAATATAGATTCTATGAAAACCAAAAAAATAATCCAGTCCTCGACATAACATCGAATCTCAGTCCCTATCTCCATTTCGGTCAGATTTCTCCACTCAAAATAATATATGAGTTGTCGAAAGTAGACAAAAATTATCAAAAAACTTCTTTTTTTGATGAATTGGTCGTGCGTAGAGAGCTTTCTTTCAACTTCTGTAATTACAACCCAAATTACGACAATATCAAATCCCTTCCCGAATGGGCAATCAATACACTTACAAAACACAAAAGTGATAAGAGAGAATACCTATATACTCTCCATGAATTCGAATATGCAAAGACACACGACAGATATTGGAATTCAGCGCAAGATGAACTGAGGATCACCGGAGACATGCATGGATATATGCGTATGTATTGGGGTAAAAAGGTTATTGAATGGACTAGTTCATTTAAAGATGCCTACAATATTTTGATTTTTTTAAACAACAAATATGCACTTGATGGCAGAGATCCAAACTCTTATGCAGGTATTTCTTGGTGTTTTGGGAAACACGATAGACCTTGGTTTGAGAGAAAAGTATTTGGACAAGCAAGGTATATGAATGAAAGTGGATTGAAAAGAAAAATTGATATTGATAAATATGTTGATAGAATTAATTCTTATACAAAATAAAATGACAGAAATTTTATTCCAAGTCGGGAAATTCATATGGACATATATGAGTTTTTGGTTTTTGATAAGCTTAATATTCAAAAAAGGCGACGTTGCCGATATTGCTTGGGGAATCGGTTTTCCACTTATTGGATTGTATTTGTATTTTTTCCATTCAGAAAATTCTATTTCACTAATAATTCTAATTTTTTTGACGCTTTTGTGGGGTACAAGGCTTGCTTTGCATATATTTTCAAGAAATAGAGGAAAAAAAGAAGATTTCAGATACAAAAAATGGAGAGAAGATTGGGGGGATTTTTATGTAATCAGATCATACCTACAAATTTTTATCCTTCAAGGATTTTTTATGTTTTTGATATCACTCCCTTTTGTTTTTTCTACAGAGGACAGAAGTTCAAATCTATCAATTCTATCGATTCTTGGAATTGTTATATGGATTATAGGATTTTTGTTTGAGTCAATTGCAGATAATCAACTGCGAAAATTTATCCAAAATCCAGAAAATAAGGGGAAGATACTCAAAACAGGACTCTGGAAATATTCAAGACACCCAAATTACTTTGGAGAAGTTACTATGTGGTGGGGAATCTTTTTGATTGTCTCTCACATATCGATCTGGACAATTATTTCACCTTTGACAATCACAATCCTAATTCTTTTTGTTTCAGGGATTCCTTTATTGGAAGCAAAATACAAAGACAACAAAGAATTTGAAGAGTACAAAAAATTAACTAGTGTTTTCTTTCCATTACCGCCAAAAAAGATTAGTTGAGATATAATATACACATTCGGGCTGTAGCTTAGTTGGCTAAAGCGTACGCCTGCCTGCTGCAGGCAGGCCTGCCTGCTGCAGGCAGGCATGGGGGTTTTTAATAAAAAATAAATTGTGGTATGTTTACTTAATAAAAAGTGAATTGTTTGATTTTCATTACATTGGTATGTGCCAAGATGTTGAGTTGCGTATTCATAAACATAATAGGGGTTACACAAGATCTACAAAACATTTTGCCCCTTTTGTTATAGTAGATATACTTGGTAAAGACACAGACAGAAAAGATGCTAGAGAAATTGAAAAATATTTTAAAAGTACTGAAGGTAGAAGATATATTAAAGATAAGTACGGGCTGTAGCTTAGTTGGCTAAAGCGTACGCATGGGGTGCGTAAGAGCGTGAGTTCAAGTCTCACCAGCCCGATTTTTTTATTTTGCTGAAGATGGAAATTGAAAAGATTGTCCCAATAAATCAAGAAATAGTAATTGCTACATCCGATAAAAACGGAGATGTCAAAGCTATTTTTGTTGTAGCCAAAGGAATTGTTCAAAAAAAACTATTGTTTGGGCTTTGCCATAGAGGAAAAACTTTTGATAATTTAATTCAGAATCCACAAATAAGCATTGTGGTCAAAAATGAAAATGGATACTTTAGAATCCAAGGAGTTGTGGAACTTTTTGAAAACGATAAAATACTGAAATTATTAGAGAAAAGATGCTCACCACCCATTCCGATCATTGCTGTACTCGTTGACATAACAGAGATTTGGAATTTAGACAATGATCAAAACATAAAGATACTCT
>CAYSKC010000089.1:0-4636 GCA_964431615.1 uncultured Candidatus Saccharibacteria bacterium | reverse complement strand
AGAGTCCCACCGTCTCCCCCAAAAGCAATTACGGTCAGTTTTTCATTTGCGTTTGCAACTCCAGTTGCAAGAGGAAGTACTCTTCCATGAAGTCCATGTATTGTGTATCCTCCGATTTTGTCTGATCCGTTGCCATGACAACCGATGTCAAAACACAAGACACAATCTTTTGGTTCAATACAATTTCCAATCAGAGCCCTTTTAAGTGCGGCGTGAATTCCATAATTTCCACATCCCGTACACCAAGTAAAGAGTTCATCTGTATAGTAATCGTTTATTTTGGCTTTGCAGGTCATTTCAATAATTATGAATTCTAAAATTAAAAAATTTATATGATCTTATCTAATTTCATCCCAATCTTTTTTTTCAAGAGAGGAAGTCAAGTAATTCCTCAACAAAAAAAGGTCGTCCATCATATTTCAAAATTGGTTCTCCAAGTCCAAATTCAAGGTCTTGAGTTTTCAATAACCTTCCAAATTGTGATGTATAGTTTTGTTCAACTACATGAACAGATTTTGCAATTTTTCCAATAGTATTTAGTTTTTCTAATCGAACAGGAAATAAATATTCGTAGTGAAGATAGCCAACTCTTGAATTAGTAGTTTCCGAATTGAGTGCATCGAGCACACTCCCCTTGGTGCTACCCCATCCGACCAATAATTTTTCTGGTTTCTCTGGTCCATAATATTCAGGTTCTGGGAGTTCTTTTCTCAAAAATTCAACTTTTTTATTTCTTTTCTCAATCATTAGATTGACCTCATCACTTTGTTCAGTGAGTCTCCCATTTGCAAAATGCTCATCACCATTTGTTTTGTGAACATGAATTGATGATCCTGGAATCCAACGAGGAGAGACTCCATTTTCTGTAATTTTGTATCTGTCATCTGGTTTGATATCATTCAATTCTTTCCCTTCCACAAGATGTCTTTCTATTGAAATTGAGTTTGGAAGTTTAGTGATAGAGAAAATTGATTCAGCAATTTGTTTTTCTGTCAAAACAAGAACAGGAAGTTGAAACTTTTCTGCGATATTAAATGCTTCTTGAATTTTTACGTATGCACTTTCAATACCACTCACTGCAACTACGCATCTTGCATATTCTCCATGTCCTGCGTATAGAGCTAGATCAAGATCCCCTTGTCCAGTCCAGGTTGGGAGTCCGGTTGCGGGACCTGGTCTTTGGGCAATAATACACACAAATGGCGTTTCGGTAATCCCAGCAAGGCTCAAAGTTTCTGTCATGAGATCAAAGCCACCTCCGGATGTACCAGTAAGCGCTCGCGCTCCTGCATACATTGATCCAAGTGTCATTTGGGCAGCACTTATCTCATCTTCTGCCTGCTTTACAATCCCTTTGTGTTCTTTGTATGTTGACGCTAGATAGGTCAGGATAGAAGATGCAGGGGTCATGGGATATGAATAATACGCTCTCATACCAGCACTCAAGCTCCCGAGTGCGAGCGCATGGTTTCCTGTTATGAGCATATTATCTGACTGATTTTCTTTTGGATGAAGTGAAATGATGTCTTTCCATGTTTCTTTCAACTCACAACTGGATTCTATATTTCTACCATAGTCAAGACACTCAAAATTTTTTTCAACAATCTCTTTTGGTTTTGATTTGAAGCGTTCTTTATATATTTTTTTGATTAGTACCAAATCCAAACCCAAAAATTTCGTAAGGAGTCCAATCAATATACTATTTTCCATCACGAGCGTTGTTTTGAGTTCTTTGATTATTGTTCTTGTATCGACGTATTGAATTTGAATTTGTTTTTTATCAATTATCTCTATCAATTCTTTATCTGTTTCCACTCTAGGGATTGAATGAATCAAAATCCCGCCTTCATGCATATATGTGACTACTTCTTTTATTGCTCTTCGACTTAAGCATATGCTTATTTGATAGTATTTTGAAGATGAGTTTACAGAATTTGGCCCAAAATCAATCTGATAAGAGGCAAAACCTCCTCGTATGAGTGAAGGGTACTCTCTATAGCCAAAAACGAAATAATTTGATTCCTTGAGGATTTTGAGGAGCATTTCACCAAGAGAGTTTAGTCCCTGTCCCGATTCGCCTGCAATTTTTACAACAAGTCTGCTCATTTTATTTCTTGTAATTTTGAAATAAATCTTTTTGCCCAGACCGTCACATTCGTATCTAGTTTGTCATACGGTAGTCCATCCAAGAAAAACGGTCCCACAATTTCTTTCCCGTTAGATGTAATCCAAGCATTTCTCAAAATTTTTGCTCCTTCACAGAAAAAATGATGTTCATACTGAGTACTTCCGCATCCTACAAATGCAGCTGATTTCCCTTTCATAGAATTTTCTTCAATACCTTTTAAAAGCTTATCAAAATATGGATTGAGTCGCCCATGTTCCCATGTGGATGTTGCAAGTAGAAATTTGTCATTTTCAATAATCAGTTCAACATCAGCCTGCTCAGCTTTGTGAAGTTCATTTTCAATGTTTGCATCTTTCAGCAATTTAGAAATCTTCTCCACAACAAGCTCTGTGTGCCCCATGTTGGAGGCATAAATAATATGAAACATTGTGTTCAAATAAACTTGTACTAACTAGAAAACTATTTAAGTTATTTTATATCACAGGCAAAAGATTTGCCAAAAAAAAAGGAAGCCGAATACAAAAAACATTGAAAGATCAAAAACATCATAGAAATCAACAAAAAGGTGATGATAAATAGACTTGAATCCAGCGTATATAATTTTTTTGTTGTTTATTTAGAAAGCCTATAATATAATCGATCTACTCAAAATTTATTCATAAAAATGGAATTATCTGGATTTGAAAATGGTTCTGTTGATGGATGGGACAAAGAAAAATTTGACCCACTAATTGACGCAAATAGCAATCAAATAAGTGATGCAGGGGAATTTTATTTTAGCAATAAAATAAATTGGGTACATCTCCTTGTCGACAATAATATGGAAGATTCACAGTTTATTACCTTTTCTGAGATGGTAAGTATCGCTGATGCTTTGGAAAACATTGGAAGCTTTCCGGATAATTTTGATCAGTTTGACTCAGAAAACAGACTTACAATCATATTATTTGATGATACTCAGTTCAGGTATGATGGGCAGATGATAGCTGCTTATGTAAGTGATCGGGAAAACGACGTGATAAATCTTTATAGAGGTATCCACAATTATCGTTCTTCTGAAGAATTACAACCCCTTTTTCGACATGAGATAGCACACGCTGCAGGGGAAGATGATACCAATGGGTTCTATTTATTTAATGAAAATATTGGTGATAACACCATAGTTTCTTATTATGGTAAACCAACGATAGAGTTGGGAAATGAAACCTGTTTGCTTTCAAGAGGTATACAGGAAATGAATGCAGACATGATTGCTGCAACACTGGAAGATGGTTTATTAAGGGAAGCCTATGCCTCTGAGTCTATTGATTTTCTTGAAGATGTAAATAATTTGCTTGGTGATCATGAGATATCGGTTGAAGAATGGGGTAGTATCCTAAGATATGCAGTAGATACAGATGATGGAAAAGATGATTATTCTCCCTTTTTAAGACTCTTTAATAGTTTGAAAGGATATGTGAAAGAAGAAAATTTTTTTGTTCCTGACAGAGAAAAACAATTATTTGACTTTCTATTAGATAAACTTTTTTCGAGTCAATGGGAATTTGAGGCCTCTTGTTCTAATTTTCCCAAATAATTTTGAAAGTAAAATTTTATTTCAAAAAACTGAATTGTTTGTGTTATCATCTATATAAACAAAAAATCTAATCTATTGATTATGAATGATCACCTTCTGACAATAGAAGAAACCGCAAATTATCTCAAAGTTCATTGGCAGACAGTTAGACGATATATCAAAACTGGAATTCTGAAAGCACACAAAATAGGTAGATTTATTCGGATTCAGAAAACTGATGTTGATTTATTGATAAAAAGTAGTGACCGAACAAAAGAAAAACATGAAATTGAGTTGAGATATATAGTCAAGGACACTGATTTGGTCAAAATGAAGCTTATCAAACTTGGTGCTAATGTTGTGTATCACGCACATGTGATTGATCATTGGTATGTCCCCAATACACATAAAAATATTTTTCAAAACGAAAAAGATTTTGATAGTGCAAAAGGATATGGACTTCGAATTAGACAACAAGATAATGGATATAGCGGAGAAATTGAAACAACATTGGAGGTAAAAAGATTAGTGGAACCCCGTTTCCATGATACGTGTATAGAATTTGAAATTGAAATAGAGAATTTTGAGAGAGGAGATTCCTTACTTCGACTTATGAATCACAAAAAAATTATTTCAATAGATAAGGACAGACTCGTTTTTCAGTACAAAATTTTCAAAATTGTGATTGATACAATCAAAAACTACAAAACTGCAGTGGAGATAGAGATGAAGACGTCCAAAAATCGAAAAATTATTATTCCAAAAATCAAAAAGATTGCAAAAGAATTGGGCCTAAGTGAAATAGATCGAACAGAAAAGAGTCTAACACATGAAGCTATGAGGGAATTTGCTGAATTTTGACAAAAAAAGGCAAAGCCCAGAACTATCATTTTTGTTTTTTGTAAGCATCAAGAGTATTTTGAAGAAGCATAGCACGAGTGAGTGGCCCGATT
>CAYSKC010000088.1:0-4667 GCA_964431615.1 uncultured Candidatus Saccharibacteria bacterium | reverse complement strand
CATAAACGATTCAAAACTTCTTCCAAGTAGAGTACCATATTTCTCATCATACCCAGCTTCAGCATTCAAAACAGCTGATTCCTCCTGCGTCTCCATCAAGCCTTTTTCTAGTGCAGTGATCTGTTCAAGCACATAAGTAATCTCTCTCGAATTGAGTTTTCCAGAAGCAAGTGCTTGCTCATACGCAGTAATTCTTCCTTCATATCTTTTTTTTCTATCTTCCAAGACTTCTTTGGTTTCCTTGGCAAGCCTACCTCTATCTGTCTGAAATGACTTCGCTCGTTCAGCTATATTTCCTCCAAAAGTGTCTCTCAGTGGCATTACATGATAAGGACCGATAGTTGAGTATGGGGCCATCACCTGTCCCGCAGTTCCCTGTTCTTGTTTTGATTGTAACTCCTGAAAAGCAGCCACAAGCTGAGTATTGAAGTTACTTTGCTCCTTCATAAACTCCTCTGGCGTCAATTGTGGAGGTGCTTCAGAAGGCGCTGGTTGCGGTCGTGGCTGAGGCTGTTGTTGTGGGTAAGGTGGTGGATAATACATTATTCGATTTTTTCCTCTATATCCTTTGGATTAAAATTATTTATTGCTTCTTCGGTCAGTATTCCTTTCTCTACAGATTCATCGAGAAGTAAATACGTGTTCAATAACTTATCTGAGTCATATCCTTTTTCACTTAGTCGCGCTAGAAGAAGACGCATGGCTTTGTTGTCCAACTTATTTCCTGTCCGAATAAATTTGATACTTCCAGATCCTTGAGTATCCAATCCACCCTTGAGGATTGAAACCAATTTCAGTGTTGAACCCTCATCATTAGCTCTGTCATCGCTTGTCATACTTCACGATTTCTAACATTTAAACAATAGACAAATAGGAAATATCGAAATTTCCTGTATACAATATAATATAAACAAATGGGGGTGTGAAGCATTTTGAAGAAAATCTGTATATTCTTCTCCACTTTCAAAAATTTAGAAATTAAACCAACAAATCAATACTACTCTTTTTTTTTGACAATTGTCACTAACACAATACAAAAAAGAACCCCACTATTCAATGAGGTTCTATCATTTCTTTATTTCAAAACAATTTATGACAATGCCTGCAAACTATCTATCGAACTTTCCTGTGATTTCATAGCCTTTGATGCTTTTTGAGATTGTATGAAATTTTTTACAAGCTCTCCCACTTCTTTGACTTGTTCTTTTGTGATATCACCCTGAGACTGTATCCCATGTACAAATGTCTTTAGGTGATTCATGTATGCAAGAGCAAAAAGTTTTCCTGACTCATCCCCAAGATAATTTTTCAAATCTTCATGAAGAAGGTTTTGCTTACCAGCTTTGATGTACCCTTGGTATTCTGCAATTCTATTTTTGTAAACCTCCTCTGGAAGTTTATCTTTGAGAAGTTTTTCTACAAAAATTGCATACACTTGGTCAAAAAACATATTCAAAATTTCCTCAGCTTCACTACCATAAACCCCTATATGGCTAAGAACCTTGTGGAAAAGAATGCGAAAGTCTTTCATCTACTTTATTTTAAAAAAATATTAACAAAATTATTGTAACTGAATTGAAAAAATATCACAACAGATTTAGTGCTGATATTCTGACAAATGCTCCAGAGCAGTTTTGTATCCAGACGCATCACCAGCAAGATCCATTGCAAGATTTGCATTTCCAGTCCTTGCATACTCACTTGAATAGACATCCCAATCCAAAACCTCAGAGATACTATCCCATGCATCACCAAGTCTGTCTCCCATAACTTCCCCAAGACCCATCTGTGCTTCCCAAGGAAAAGCACCTGTCCATTCACCCAAAAAAGATGCTGCACCCAAACCCAAAAGAAACCCAAGTATATTTGAGTCAAAAAATTCTCCGACTGTTGTTTTCTCTTTCTTCTCTGCCATAATTCAATTAAGGTGTTGTATCTTTATATTCTACAAACCCATCTTTGGTCCATGCGTAATTAATTTTCCCTGTTCCTCCAACATCCTGAGTCAGTTGATTTATACCTTGACTGTTCCAATCAACTAATCCATCATTGTTTTGGTCGATATAAGCATTAAACTGTTTTTCTCCATTAATGGTAATAGGGTTGTCAGAAACTCCGTCATGATTCCAATCAAGTGGCATTCCTGTTGTATCATCAAGCCCATCATTATTCAGATCATACATTTTATTTCCTTTCAAACCAGGAATGTTTATGAAATTCTCACCATGGAAATCAATGAATGGTTCAGCAAGAAAGAAATCTGGGCCAAAAGTATTCTCCATCCCTTCTCGAAATGGATCTTCATCCCATATATTTGTGATATTGAAAGCTTCTGCAAGAGCAAAAAGAGCTGCTCCAGACAAAATCTGGGGAGAATTGTAAGTCAACCAATTCCACATCCTTCCAAATAATGTAGGCTCGGGATTTTTTGAAGGTCTCTCATAAGTAACAGTAGTCATCTATGGGCAATAATAATTATTGTGCAAGAACAGTTTATATTCAAATGACGATAGAAGTCAATATCTACTAATTCCAACTCTTAATTGTTTAATTGTCATCTCTACTCATTTTGTCATCACAAGTTCTTATAGTCATCCTGAGCCAGTTTAGTCATCCTGAGCCAGTTTAGTCATTCTGAGCCTGTTGTTTAGTCATCCTGAGCCTGTCGAAGGATGGGTAGTCCTCTTCCTGCTCCTCGATAACTTCTGTAAATTACTCCAATCTGATTCAATCAGTGCCTTCTTCTTTGCTCTCGACCATCCTTTGATTTGTCTTTCCCTCTCAATTGCTTCCCATGGATTATCAAAATACTCGTTATAAACTAATGTCACTGGTCTTCTGTGGTATGTATAACATCTTTTATATAATCCCTGATTGTGTTCAGAAAGTCTTTTTTCAATATTGTCAGTAGACCCACTATAATAACTTGAGTCTGAACATTCAACAATATAGACATAATACTCTTTCATAATGATGAGTATAATAAATTCAATAAAGTGTAACTATGTGTTATGGTACAAATTAAATTTTATTGAAGTTTCGTGTTAGATAGTCTTATCCATCCTTCGACAGGCTCAGGATGACTAACTACATTCAGGATGATTAAAGGGGAGATACAAAAAAACCCGATCTTTCGACCGGGTTTTGAAATACCAGTTATTAAGGTAAAGGTCCAGTTACTGATGCTCATGGTGCTACTGGTGCTGCATACAATTCTGCATCAGCAACATTTTCATTGATCATACCATAACTATCTACTGAATTTGCTACTGCCAAATCAGCGATACTCTTTCCCTGATTTGTCCCCCAATCAACCTCACCATCGTTATTATAATCCGCATAATAATTTGTATTATTATCCCAAGCTCCATCATTATTCAAGTCAATAATCTGACCATTTTCATCATATATTCCATCACCATTAACATCAGACAATTCATTTTTTCCTGGTGTATTCCAAGGAACGTTTACATCAGGAATCAAGCTGAAATCTCCATCACTTCCAACAAAGTCAAATACTGGCTTGTCGAATAGTGCATCAGAACCATCGATTTCATCTGTGATATTTGCAAGGTTTGCTACATCTGCAAGAAGAGCTCCACCGGCAATTGCAACCAATGTCTGCCAGTTTTCGCTGAGCCACTTTTTTGAGCTTTCCCAGCCTTTTTCCAAAGCACCTGGCTGCTTTGTTTCTGTTACTGCTACTACTTCTGTAGTCATTCTATTTTTTCTAATAAATATTAAATATATATGGCAGTGAACTAGTATGGATTATACACCATATATGTATAATTCCAATAAGGTTATTCGTCAGAAGAATCATCAGGATCATTGAAAATAGGTTCTCCTGTCTCATCATTGTATGGTCCCTCTACCTTATAGTGAAAAGGAACGAGATCCACTCCCATCACACTAAGGCCGATAGCACCCAAAACAATAGCACCCAAATTGTCTTTAACAAATCCTGAAATTCCTTCCCATGCTTTCTTTAAATGTTCACTTGCTGATATTTGTCCTTCGATTTCCATAGTAATATTTTTAAGATATAAATATTTTACTATGAGCTCCCTATTTTGTCAAGTGAATAGGTTGGGTAAATCTTGTAAATTGAATTAGAATGAAAAAAAAGTGTGCTATTAATAGGTTAAAGATTTCAACGGGTCTGGGTGAATTACCTGCCCGCGTGCGCATGCAAGCAAGCGTCCGATAAAAAATAATCAATATGATATCTATACAGAGGGACTTAATCATAACATGTCGTCATGGCATGTTCACTCAGTGAGTTTTTCGCTTCTTTTTTGACTCGAGCAAAAAGATTAATTGCTGGATATGTACAGTAAATAAAAATCTGTTAATTTGCAACATGTATCCTAACTTATTCAGTGAATTAAGGAGTTGGTATAGGTACAGGAGTTGGTATAGGTGTAGACACAGGGGACGAAGGAGGAGTGGGAGTAACTACAATTGCAGAACTGGTATTACTACTTGTATCCTTTAAATCATTGAGAACAAATTCTTCTTGTATATTTGTATCCGCATTTTCTTTTTGATTCATCGCTTTTAATTGATCACCATCCCACAAATCATTCCAAGTCTCACGTACGTTTTCTGAAGTATCATCCCACCAGTTATCAAATCCGTCCCAAAAAGCACTGGTATCCGCAGAG
>CAYSKC010000087.1:3207-4740 GCA_964431615.1 uncultured Candidatus Saccharibacteria bacterium | reverse complement strand
GTAGCGAAAAACGAAGAAAGGAAGACAAAGATCAGAGATCAGAGGACAAAGATCAGAGATCAGAGGACAAAGATCAGAGATCAGAGGTCAAAGATCAGAGGTCAGAGGTCAAAGATCAGAGGTCAGAGGACAAAGATCAGAGGTCAGAAGACAAAGATCAGAGGTCAGAGGACAAAGATCAGGATCCGAGACCCACGATAGATGATTCACAAATAAGTTTGGGAGAGTTTAGTAGGGTAGAGGTTGAATATAACTCCATAGCATCCAAAATTGAGGAATTGATAAAAAATGGTTCTGATCCAAATGAAATTGCCGTGATTTACAGAAAACATAAGGATGGAGAAGAACTACTTGACTATCTTCTCGATAGAAATATCCCAGTTAGTGTCGTGGGTCGAAGCAATATTCTTGAGGAAACAGTAATACAGCAATTTCTCACTTTGTGTGAAGTAGTGATTGACCCAATAGATAATTCGAAACTTGCGAACATACTACTGTTTGATTTTCTAGATATAAATAGACTTGATAGATTTATTCTTATTCGAAAGGCAAAAGATTTCAAAAATAGAACATTATTCGACCTCTTGAATGATATTGAAATTTTAAACGAAATCAAACTATCTGATCCAATGAAAATAAACAGTTTTGCTCAAAAAATTCTTGACTTTCAAGCTGATAACCAGAATCTCTCATTCCCACAAACTTTCGAAAAGATTTTAAATAAATCCGGGCTTTTGAATTGGATCAAAACAAAGAATAAACTTGATGACCTAAATTCAATTAAAACACTTTTTGATTTCATCAAAAGCAGAACTGATATCACTCCAAACTACAAACTTCAAGACATGCTTGATGATATAAAAACGCTTATTGATGCAAACCTCACTCTTGACAAAGAACCATTTAAGTCTCAAGAAAAAGGAGTTTCCCTAATGACAGCTCATGCATCCAAGGGACTTGAGTTTTCGTATGTATTTATTCCAAACTTGATCAACGGAAATTGGGGCAACAATAGATCTAGAACTTTAATTAAACTCCCCGAAATCTACGAAGAACTTGATCCTGAACTTGATAAAAACGAAGAAGAAAGAAGACTGTTTTTTGTGGCCCTTACTCGTGCAAAAACAAATTTGTTTCTCAGTTTTTCCGATAGATCTTTTGATGGCGACAAATTCAAAGAAAATTTGCCAGCACAATTTATTGAAGAAATTGATCAAAGTTTGATCAAAAAACAAGATGTTTCAAAATATGAAAACCAAATCAAAGAAGTTTTATCAACTGAACTTAAAACATTTAATTTCAATGTAAATGAAAAAGATTATCTCAAAAAACTTGTTGATAATTTCAAACTATCGGTAACTGCTTTGAACAACTACCTCAAGGATCCACAGGAGTTTCTATACAATAATCTATTACGCATACCACAAACGAAAACAAAAGCCCTTGCAATGGGTACTGCAATTCACACCACACTCGAACAGTTTTACCGAATTGTTAAAGAAAGTTCAAAGGGCAGAGGACGGAGTTTGGGAA